>NZ_JBQSYL010000038.1:0-29951 GCF_052379245.1 Glutamicibacter sp. AOP12-B1-11
GCATTTGCGACAAGCTGGTTCAGTGCCAAGACTGGCAAGAAAGGTTGGGGACCGAAGACAAAGAGCTGGGTTAGCCCCAAGGACGTCGCCAAGTCCGATTTGTTGCCGCTGAGCGATGATGTGATTTATCAGCATCTGAAGCCCACTCCCGAAGGAACTCATCCTTATCACGTTGGCCTGTATCCATTGATGGATGATGACCATTGTTACCTACTGGTGTGCGACTTTGATAAGGGTGAATGGAAGGCGGATGCCACCGCCTATGCGGCGGCAGCACGTGGTGCTGGATTTGATAACCTCGTGGAGATTTCGCGATCGGGTCAAGGGGCACATATATGGATCTTCTTCACCGAGCGCATCCCCGCAATTCAAGCCAGGGCCATGGGCGCCGGAATTATTCGAAGCGCCATGGAATACCGTACCGGTCTGCCCTTGGAAAGTTATGACCGTCTCTTCCCTTCGCAGGACACGTTGCCGGTCAAGTCTCCGGGCGCCAACAGGCTGGGCAACCTCATCGCGTTGCCGTTGGAAGGAACAGCCCGTGCACAAGGGCGAACGGTGTTTGTTGACCCGGAAACCTTTGAACCATTGCCAGACTATTTCTCGGCGTTGGATCAGGTAGTGCCGGCGAGCGCCAATGCGGTGGTGGATTACTTAAAAGAATTGGGCAACGTGAGCGTCGGTCCCAAGCTTTCGGCCAGCGAACCAGCACCGCGTCGTCCCCGTGCTAGTTTGCGAGGTCTGGTCAAAAACCAGCCGATTCGAGTGCTGCGCGAAGCCCAACTGCACATCCCGCTGCCGGTGTTGCCCAGCGCCGTGATTACCGAGCTCAAGCATCTGGCGTGTCAGGCTAACCCCGAGTTCTACCGTAGGCAAGCGCAACGCATGAGCACGTACGGGTTTCCACGTCTGATCCAATGTTTCAGTCACACCGAGGAAGAATTGCTCTTGCCACGAGGCGTCACCGACGAAGCCATCAAGATTTTGCGCACCGCCGGTTTCACGGTGAAGGTCAACTATCCGCGCAAGCCTCGAACCAAGCTGGAGCAGCCATTCCAGGGTGAGCTACGCGCGGAACAACAAGAGATGCTCGACTCCATCCTGCCTCACCGCGAAGGAGTTATCGTCGCGCCCACCGGGTCCGGAAAGACCGTCATCGCCTGCGCATTGATTGCACAGCGCCAAGTACCCACCGCAATCTTGGTAAACAACACACAGTTGCTGGGCCAGTGGCGCGAGAGCCTGCAGAATTTCCTGGGCCTGGATCCACAATTGATCGGACAGCTTGGTGATGGCCAACGAAAGCTTAGCGGGAAGGTGGACCTTGTCATGATGCAGTCGCTACGAGGCCGCAACGCCGATCCCCAAACGCTCACTGGCTATGGCCAGATCATCATCGACGAATGCCATTCGGTCGCCGCACCTTCTACCCTGGCTGCCGTCGAGAAGATCAAGGCAGGATTCTGGGTTGGACTCACGGCAACACCCTACCGGGCAGACGAGCTCAATAGCCTAATCACTATGCAATGCGGGCCCATCCGCCATGACGCCGGGACCCCACTGGCTGCCACGCGTGAACTGCATGTCCATGAAACACCCTTCGAGCCGGAAGCCCAGGAAACCGACGGCTCCGGATTGCAGGAGCTATATAACGAGATCGCCCACGACCAGGGGCGCAACCAACAGGTGGCTGATCTCGTGCTCTCGGAGCTAAATGAGAAGCGACACTGCCTAGTACTTTCCAATCGAACCGGACAGATCCACAACCTTGTTGAACTCATCAAAAATTCGGGCACCACCACCCCGGTGATCGAACTTCACGGCAAACTCAGCAAGAAGGAGCGTCAAGCAATCAGCGCGCAACTGGCAGAGGTGGAGAAGGCAGGGGGTTCCTACGTGGTGGTGGCTTCGGACAAGATTGCTGGAGAAGGATTCAATTTGCCGACCCTGGACACCTTGTTCATGGTCTCCCCGGCGAGTTTTAAGGGCAAGATCGAGCAGCTGATTGGACGCATTCAGCGTACCGATGACGCGCAGCGAGTGATCCGCATCCACGACTTCGTTGATGTGGAGGTTCCCGTCTTCGCGCATATGGCCCGTCGTAGGCACAGGGTCATCGTCAAGAAGGGTTTCAAGATCATCGTCAGGGACGGTGATCGCTCGCAGCCCGCACTAGATACGCTGTAAAGAGTCAGATCGGAGTGGCGTGGTTGCTACTTTCTGGTTCCTTCTCATCAAAGGCCAAACGAATCCCCCACCCATGAATGAGCAACTTCATGAATACCATTGGCAGGCAGCGTCGGACGTGAACTCCGCACATTCAACACCGTCGATCCCTTCATGACCAAGCCCTTCACAGTTGGATTGGTCAGCTCAAAACGATTTACACTTCCCGATGCACTTTGAGGTAATTCTTGGTTGGTTCAGCGATGCGATCATCAATGCTGAAATGGCACGCCGAGGAGCCGACCCAAAAAGTGTGTCCGTTCTTGAGCGTCTTGCCTACACTGGCAGTCGAGCCATGGGAGCCCTCGAATTCGAACCAGCAACCAGCAACCAGCCCTAGCGCCTCATAAGCCACCGTCTTGGTCCTCAGCGACCTCGTAGCTTCAGCTCGCAACTCAGTTGCAGGCACCCAGACGATGAGATCTTTGCCGGTTCTGCTTGCCTGATGAAGTGTGAAACGACTTCTCCGCTCCAGTATCGCAAACTGAAATTTCGGCAGAAGGTGGAACTTCTACCTGATATTGCAGGATGGATGAATGCGCAGTCACTGGTCTATATTTCCAGCGCGTTCTCAGCGAAAGGCGGGGACATAGCGATGCGAGTTCCGCTCAAACAGCGGATGAAGGATGTTGAAGACTGGTTGAGAAAATTTGTCGGCGCTTGGGATCCTTGGCTAATCTTCCACCAGGATTCTTTAGCATGCCTGATCTCAAAGACTTCAACCGCCGCTACAACAGCAAGGATTATTTCAACTCTGCTGAGGCCAAACGGCAACGCAGATTCAACGGGCTCTGACCTTCAAACTCGAGGTTCTGTTCAGTTTTCCCGCACAACCAGCGAACTCTACAAATTGATTGGTCATAGTGGGTTCTTAGCGAGGGGTGCAATGTTTGGTTATCAGGGCAGCGAAGCGAAGCTTGTCCAGAGCCTCGGGCACCGGGAAGCGCGTGCGTTTTTTTGAGAGCGCACCGGTCAACGGTTGCAGAATCCGCACGGTGTCTTTGCGGAATCCAATGAGGTTCGACTCGTTGAGACGCCAAGGTACTTCTGGGTGGGCTTCACGAATCTCAAGCAGCGTGTTCAAGTCAGCAAGATCCTTGTCTTTTCGGCGTTCGCTCCAGGCAAAGGCTTTGAGGACAAGAGCTTCTTCAAGGTTGGGAATGCGGGTCTGGTAGTTCAGGGTTTCTCCGTCGCCCAGGTCGGCTTCGACGTCAATGATCAGCGGTGGGTGGTTGAAGACATAGGCCAGTTCGATCAGGGTATCAATTTGGCCAACGCCTGGAACGGTTTGTGGACGAATACCAGGCGCATTGCCGGTGCGTGGAGCGAGAAGGTTGATCTCTACTCGTTGTTCTGGAGCGAGTTCCTGATAGAACAGGTTCCCTCCTTGTTTAGTGAAGTTTTGGGCGAGGAAGTTCCTGATCATAGGGGCTGCGATTTCCAGACTGCCGATGGCAGTATCGGCATCTGTCGTTGATCGAGGGACCGCGTTTGCGGCGGGATAAACATGCAGCAGCAGACGCACCATGTGCCCACCCACGATCCGGTAGTCGTTGCCTTCGGCCGCCTCAGCAACAGCCTTTTGCCCCCGGTACCCCAGGGCGTCAGCGGCACTCGTAGCGAGGGCGTAGATCTTGTGCGGCTTGGTCATAGCGAAAGAGCCGTGGTGATCAGAGCAGCGAGCTGTTCCGCAGCCTCGCGGCTGTCAACGTCGTTGCTGTTCAGGACATCCCAGTAGACCAGAGCCGCATCGGCAAGATCCAGGTCCTCATATATGGGAAAAGCTCCTATCTCGGTCAGACGCCAAGTAGTTGGATCATCGGGGATGCAGGTGATGAGTGTGGCTTCTTCTAACGGGGCAGCGACAAAGCCACGGCCTGATAAGTCGATCGGGCTGTCGACGTAGATCCGACCGCGGGTAGGGAGTTTCCACGGCATCAGCCGGTCAGCTGCCACGTCCCCACTCACCAACGGATGCACGTCGAGCAAGCGTGCTTCTTCAACAGCGTTCAGAGTTTGCTTAACAATGGGGTCCAAGCTGTACCAGCCAAATTGCTGCCCACCCGCCCCAGGGTAAGCTGCCGCCCACCGTTCTAGTAGTTTTACCGGCTTCTGAGCTTCCACACCGTCAATGGTGCTAGTGACCAGAGGGCCGAGATTCTTGCAAACGCGCGATACCATCTGCTGGCTCACACCCGCATACCCTGCGATCTCCGACTGATGCATTGGCGTATCAGCCAACAAAAGGCACCGTTCGATGGCCCAACGCCCCCACGCCATTCTGCGCGAGCTCTTCCGCTGAACAGGAGTGGCCTGTTCGAAAGCCTCAGGAGTGAAAACTGTGCCTTTGAGGATCAGCTGCAGCGGATGCTCCGTGAGCACATCAACCTGCCCGGCCCGAGCTTGTTCAAGAACACCATCGGTGGCTGTGCGGCCCGCAAACAGGGGACGTACCGGAGAACCTTGATGAGCAATAAAGTTACGAATGGTGCGCGCAGAGACTCGTTCCGCCGAAGGCACCATCGCCACTGAAAAGATTGCGTTCTCCGGCGAGCGCAGCAACCACGACCGCTCCTCAGTTCCTCCATCGATACGGAAATCCAATTCGCGAAGAAGGGAGACTACATCAAGACTCATAACCCACCACCTGTTACAACTATAATCCCATACTACGGGTTGAGAGTTGTTAGACAAAGAAATAAAAAAGAGGTATAGGCAAAGAGATCTGTTCCAAGGTACAGCGGCTGTACGGAAGCCGCTACAGAGGCAGGACGCACCACCTTTGGCAAGCCCAGATCTGAGGTACTTTCACGTAGGTCATTCGGAAGAGCGGCGAAATGTGCCATCGGCAGCTGGCGCGTGATCGCAGGATGGCCGGTACGGCCAGGTCTACTGCCGCCCCTTCCACGATAGTATGCCCACCTGCCTGTAGCGTGCCATCCTGATGGATTCCGGTGCTGGAGAAAATCGGCCTTCTGCGCATCATCGAGGTCTCTGAGCGATACTCACCGGCTTCGACCCGGACCTGTCTCGCCAAATCACGCAGACCAGCACAGGAATCCGCGGGCTAGCGCCGACAACGCGCCAGTCGGACACCTCGATCAAGTCCGAACGCGTCAGCCATTCAGGCAGCAAACGACTTGAAATGAGCATTGTTCCTCTCAGCGTTCGCATCCATCTGCTTCGGCCCGATCAGCCGATCCCACTACGACCGGACACGAGCCCGGAGAAAGCGCCACAACCAAGCGCTCATCGCACTAGCCCACCGCCGCCTCACAGTCCTGTTCGCCATGCTCCGGGACGGGTCACTCTATGGCGTTCCAGAGCTGAGAATTGCTTGACTTTTTACATAGGGGCACCCCCTGTTCTCGAGGCACGTGGCCGAGAACCCAGAGCGTGCCGTCTGATGTCTAGGACACGTGCCCCTGGAACGCTTCACCGAACCGTGACGTTCTTGCCCGGGCGACAGCCCTTCTCGTCTCGGATAATTCATCCATTACTACCGTCAACCAGTTTTTCGCGAAAAACAGCATCGCAGGCGTCTAGTTCATTCCATTGTCAACAGCAAGTTATTGAGCTGCAAAAGGACCGGTTCACGCATTGCCGCGTGATCCGGCCCTTTCGGCTATTCAGATTCTTGGGTCTGACCTTTCAGTAAGTGAGCTCGTCAGCTCTCCACACGCTGTACCTTACCTACCAGAAAGACATAGGCGAGGATGCCGATAGCAGCAATGACGGTCATATAAATGAAAGCCGGACCGAAGTCAGTGGCGGACACCAGCAAACCAATCACGATAGGCGTCGCAATCGAAGACAAGTTACCAATGAAGTTGAACATGCCTCCGGTCAACCCGATTAGATGCGACGGAGCCATGGCGGATACCAATGACCATGTAATCGAGGCCAAGCCATTTCCGAAGAAGGCAATGGACATGAACATGATGACCATTACTGTGCTATCGGTAAAAATCGCACCAATCATGCTCATGGAGAGCAACAAGCCCACGATGATTGGCAGCTTACGCGACGTGCCCAGGCTTGCACCACGTTTGAGCATCAGATCCGAAAGCACGCCACTGATCAGGACGCCTACCAGCGCAGCGATAAAAGGAAGGGAGGCTAAGAATCCAGTCTTGATGTAGTCCATCTGACGGTATGTCACTAGGTATGTCGGGAACCAAGTGAGGAAGAACCAAAGGGTTGAGGTCAGACAGAACTGACCGATATAGATGCCCCACAGTTTGCGACGACCCAATACCAAAGCGAAGTCTGCCTTGCTCAGCTTTGGCTTGACTTCTTTGGTCTTGGTGCTGCCGAGGTCAACAAGTCCGCCACCTTCACGGATATAGTCCACTTCGGCAGCATTGGCTCGCTTCGAATCGACCGGGTTGCGGTAGACGACGTACCAAACGAGGCCCCACACCACGCCAACTCCACCGGTAACTACGAAGACCCAGTGCCAGGTCAATGCGTGCTGCAACCACAGTAGAACTGGGGTCAGCAGTGCAAGTCCAATGAACTGGCCCGAGGTGTAGAAACCGATAGCGGTTGCGCGTTCACGTTCAGGGAACCATGCGGTAACCACCTTGTTGTTGATTGGATAAGCCGGTGCTTCAAAGCCACCCACCGCCATGCGCAGGACAATCAGTGCAACAAAGCTGCCAGCCATTCCCATGAAGATGGTCGCTACGGACCACAGCACCAGGCAAATTGGGTACAGCAGTCGTGGCTGAACTTTGTCGACCAGCCAACCGCCGGGCAACTGCATAGCAGCGTAGGTCCAGCCAAACGCGGAGAGCAATAGGCCCTGTTGTGCGGTATCTAAGCCAAATTCGTCGGCAATGAGCGGGGCCGCCACCGAAAGGTTGGAACGATCCATGTAGTTGATAACAACGGTAAGGAACAACATGAACGCTACGACATAGCGCATTTTTGTGGCTTTGCCAGTCCCCGTAGTGGTGGGCGCTGACAACGCTGTCGAGTGTGACATATGGTTTACCATTCTGCGAAGGACCCATCTTTGTGCCGCCAAATTGGATTGCGCCAGCGGTGTCCTTCCACTGCGCGTTCAATGACGTATTCTTCGTTGACGTCAATACCCAGACCCGGGCCTTCAGGGATGGCGACCATGCCATCTTCGTAGGCAAAGACCGACGGGTCGTTGACGTAGTCAAGGAGGTCGTTGGATTCGTTGTAGTGAATTCCCAGGGACTGTTCCTGGATAAATGCGTTGTAGGCACCGGCATCGATCTGCAGGTTGGCGGCCAACGCAATGGGGCCCAGTGGGCAGTGAAGAGCAACGGCGACGTCATAGGCTTCAGCCATGGACGCAATCTTTCGCGCCTCCGTGATGCCGCCACAGTGCGAAGGGTCTGGCTGAATGATGTCCACAGCTCCGCTGGCCAACACGTCTTTGAAATCCCACCGGGAGAAGAGACGCTCGCCCAGAGCAATCGGGGTGCTGGAGTTGCGTAGCGGTTCGAGCATTGACCCGATATTCTCGCTGAGCACTGGTTCTTCAATGAACATCAGCTTGAACTGCTCAAGCTCACGCAACAGTACCTTCGCCATTGGCTTGTGCACACGACCATGGAAATCGACACCGATGCCCACGTTCTCACCCACGGCATCCCGAACGGCCTGAACGTTCTCCAAACAGCTATGAACCTTATCCCAAGAATCGATGTACTGCAGCTCTTCGGTTCCGTTCATTTTCACCGCAGTGAATCCACGATCCACAGCAGCCTTCGCGGCGGCGGCAGTATCGGATGGGCGATCGCCACCAATCCATGAGTACACACGGATCTTGTCGCGGACCTTGCCCCCAAGTAGCTCATACGCTGGCACGCCCAAAGCCTTACCCTTGATGTCCCAAAGTGCCTGGTCGATGCCGGCCAGGGCGCTCATCATGATGCCTCCACCACGGTAGAAGCCACCGCGGTACATGACGGTCCACAGATCTTCAATGTTCCGAGGATCCTGGCCGATGAGGTAGTCGGAAAGTTCTTCCACGGCCGCGGCTACCGTCGCGGCACGCCCTTCGAGGACTGGCTCGCCCCAGCCGACGATCCCTTCGTCGGTTTCAATCTTTAGGAACAGCCATCGAGGCGGCACCATATAGGTGGTCAGTTTTGTAATTTTCATGCAGACTTCCTCATCTCATGGATCGTTCGGTAGGCGTGGACAAGCTTGTCTGCCCGGGTTTTCAAATCTTCTAGGCTTCGTCCCGCCTTGTAGAGCGAGGAGCCAATGCCAAATCCGGTCGCCCCGGCTTCAGCCCATACCTGCATGTTTTCTTCGGTAATTCCACCGACCGGCAGAAGACGAATTTCTTTGGGTATCACTGCGGTCCAGGCTTTGAAACCGACCAAGCCAACCTGTTCGGCTGGAAAAATCTTGACGTTCTGAGCTCCCGCTTCGATCGCGTCAAAGGCGTTGCTGGGAGTCGCTGCACCAGGGAATGAATCCATGCCAAGAGCGACGGTTTCCTCGATGACCTTGAGGTTCGTATTTGGGGAAACGATGATCTGCGAACCTGCTCCATGGCAGGCGCGGACTTGGCTTACGGTGAGAACGGTTCCGGCGCCGACAACGGCATCCGCAGGAAGTACGCGACGCAGAATTTCAATGCTCTTCAGCGGTTCTGGCGAATTCAGTGGCACTTCCAAAGCTCGGAAACCGCTGGCGTAAAGGCTCTCGCCAACTGCTTGCGCTTGGGCAGGATCCAGGCCACGCAATATGGCGACAAGTCCGGAAGGATGCAACGGGGATGGGGTTTCATTCACGGCGTGAGCCTTTCTATAAAAGTCATTGGCGGAGGGAAATACTTAGACCGGCGAAGCTTGGAGTAGCCCTAGTGCGCAAGCCACTGCCCAGACACCTCGGGGCGCCGTGCCTTGCAGTTCGCGAACTTCGGTGATGCCGAAATTCTTCAGTGCTCGCCTGTATCGTGCGCTGAGTTCTTTATTCCCGCAAATAGTCAGCGGAGGAAGCACTGAACCGTCCCATGCACCGATGACCGAGCGGATTTCGGCACCGATCATCAAGCCCGAGAGGTAGTCGCTGACCTCTGTTCGCTGCAGCCGCCCGGTGAGCACCAAAGTGCGTGCTGAAAATGCTGTCAGCATGAGATCAGCGGCACCGTTTGCTGATTGGGACACTTGAACCCCGCGTTCAAAGGCAATCCAGCTAACTGACTCTGACGACTCGATCATTTTGGACAGAATCGACTGCGAACTAAGCAGCGCGAAGGTCTCCCCTGTCATCGAGGTGGAGAATTCGGTGATCGTTCGGCCTTGGACCTTAACCCACTTTGAATGAGTACCGGGCAGCAGGAACAACTGCTCCATTTCCGATCGCGAATCGGTGCCACCTAGTTCAACTGCACCTAAAATCTGCGTTTCTTCCCCCCGCATCACATCGGGCAGTGTCTTGAGATCCAGTACACCGGGAATGACGTGCATGCGCCGGCCAGGAGAGATTTCGACCGAAGCTAGTTCGAATTCTGGGGCCGCCAGATTGGCGGGCACCGCGCGGTACGTGGCTTCGACCCAGCCTTGCTGGCTGCCTATCATTCCACAGGCAATAACTGGAATCAGCGGGTAGGTTTCCATCCATTCCCCACATAGTTCGGCGAGCGCTTGCTCGAAGGCCGCGTCCAGGGTGAGAGAGTTTTCTTTGGCTTGTGCCGCGACCTGCATGATTCCAAGGGACGCACTTCGATTTGCCACGATGCTTCCGCCGCGGCCCATGAGGTAAGCACGTGCGGAAGTGGTTCCCCAGTCAAGGGCAATCAGCTGGGCTTCGGCGATGTTTGTCATAACTCCTGTTTTCATCTCGTGCGTCGCACGAGCTAATTTGAATGTGGTCCCATTCACATGTGAATATTGTCGTAGTCGTCCCAATACTTCAAAGAGTGTTGTAGATAGTGGGATGAAGATTTTTGATGGCCGCTGACACGATAGGAACTTCTGATGGCGCACGATGCCGGACAGAGCAATGGAAACACTGTTGAGGGGCCTCCCCCGGGCACACTCACGCTCGCTCGTGGGTTGGATATTTTGCGGGCAGTCGGGCAAGGCGCAACAAACCTCAATGAGGTCGCGGCCGCAGCCACTATTGGTAAAAGCGCTGCCCACAGAATGGTGACACTTCTTGTCCAACGCGGATTTCTGCGCAGCACGCATGGCACCGCCTTCAGCTTGGGTCCGGCGCTGATAGAACTAGGGTTTAATGCTCTGTACCAGAGCCCTGTTCCAGTGATCGCAAAACCAATCCTCGAGGAGCTTGCCCGCAAGTATCAAGACACCGTGCACTTGGCGGTTGAAGATGAATCGCAAGTGCTCTATGTGGATAAAGTGCCTGGAACACGGGGCGCGCAAATGCGTTCTCGAGTGGGGCAACGCATGCCCTTGAGCCGAACCGGAATCGGAAAAGCCTTGCTTCTGGACAGTGCCGATCGATGGGAGACAACCTTCGATTCAGAATCCCCTATTCAGCAATCATCGCATCAGACTAAAGACGCCTTCCTACGTCGCATGGCGACATACGCCCGCGAAGGAATCGCACTGGATTTGGAAGATAACGAACCGGGCATCAGGTGCGTGGCAGCGCCCATTCGCGATGGCAGCGGAAAAATCATCGCCGCGATCAGCATGTCTGCAACAAATCCCTATATGCCGGAGGAACGCATGAAGGCCCTCAAAGCGGTTATGGGGTCTACCGCCGCACAGATTTCACGCAAACTCGGCTACTCAGGGAAAACTTTCTAGCAAGCTCCATAAGACAAGTTGCCCTGATTGGAGAGCTCAGGTTATTGGTCGCAGATCACCAGGAATGTTCAAGCTGTAATCCAACTGACTGCTTCCAGAGGAATTGATGAGAATACGCACACTGGGAACACCACTCCACCAACAGATAGCCGTTGAAGATATCTAAAGTCCATGCAGTTTGGACTCGATACTGGCCAAGCGTCTGGGAGCGGGGTCCGTCTATACGCGGGACACCAAAGGTGGTCTCATTCATTACCGCTGGTACAAGGCCACCTCTGCGGCCATTGGTGCTGTTACCCTAGATCTGACCACAGGTGGACAGTTTTCGGGGAGCAAGTCGGTCAGCAGTCACCTCCCCGCTGGCCAATGAGCCCACATGGAGAATTTCACCCTCCTCCATCGCCTAAAGCGCCTGCTCAACAATAGGTCCAGGGCTATATCACCCAACCTCCTGCCCCTCGGCTCCGGGATAATCCTCCGGCCAGCGTTTCAGAAAGGGCCGGGGCACAATAGCTTCCCCCTAGATTTCCACGCACTGTGCGTGCCGCAGCTTAATGACTTGATACGAAGGGAGCTCACCTCACGAGCACCTACACGAGGGCGTAACTTTCCGCCCTGAGTCCGACCGAGCGGCAACCGGTGCTGCGTACGCTCAATTCCCCGCGACTGCTCAAGACCGAGATCGTCACCACGGCCAGTGGCGCCAGCGTTCTGATCATCGCCTTGCTCGGCGTGGCCAAGCTAATGGGCTTCATTGCCCGTCAGGTGATAGTCGGCTTTGTAAATGCTCTGGCAGGGAGCTGCGTGACTGGCCTTGATCCCGTATGCACCCGCCAGCCGAATCAGGCCAAGGAATCCACTGTGGAGCAAAGGTACTCCACGGCGGATCCCCTTCCTGTTTGCGCGTCAGGAGAAGTTGATCCCGCCGTCAATCAGGACCGTCTGGCCGGTCATATGATCCGAATCCGGTCCAGCCAGATACGACACCAGCTTGGCTACGTCTGCTGGCTCGGAGACGCGTCCGGCCAAGATATTGTCTACCTGCGCCTGCAGAGCGCTGCCGCGCGGGGTTCCGTCACGGGCGGTGAGCCGCTCGTCGATCAGGTCCCACATTGCCGTTCCCACCACTCCCGGGGCATAGGAATTGACCGTGATGTCGTGCTTGGCGAACTCCATGGCGGCTGCTTGGGTCAGACCACGCACCGCCCATTTGGTCGCCGAATAGGAGGCAAGAATGGGGAATGGGCGGAAGGCGACAATGGATGCCGCACCGATGATTTTCCCGCCGGTACCCTGCTCAATGAAGCGTTTGGCCGCTAACTGGTAGGAGTAGAAAACTCCCTTGATGTTCACGTCAAGCATGCGATCCAGCGCTTCGGGTTTCACATCCAAGATCTCGTCCACCTGCGCGATGCCAGCGTTGGCCACGAATACCGTCAGGTCCCCCAGGGCGCCGGTGCCTTCAGCGATCATGCGCTGCACATCCTCAGGGTTCGAAACATCTCCCGTCACCCCGACCGCGCGGCGCCCGCGCTGTTCAACGGCGGCCACCACTGCATCGATGTTCTCCTGGGCTCCCGGGATGTCAGCGACGATAATATCCTGCCCGTCATCGGCCAATCGCTCGGCAATGGCTCGGCCGATCCCTCGTCCCGCTCCGGTGATCAGCGCTACGCCTGCAGTGGATTCTGCCATGGTGATTCCTCCTGTTGGATACTGCTCAGACTGGTCGGCGGGCTGGCTAGCCCGTCGAATGTGCCCAGCTTGTGCCCTGTTCCCAGCGTCGCGATAGCACCGTTCTCACTGAGCGATAAAGCGCTTCTGCTCGCCGCTAGGTCCCGCGGAATGCATTCTCACCAGCTGATAACAGCCCTAGCGGTACTGTGACGCAGGATACACAATTCAGTTAAGGCCTTGTGGCCGGTTCCCCGTTGGAACCGGCACAGGCCGTGACCTGACCGTCTAGTAGATGAGGTGACAACGATGGTGTTCCCCGCAAAATATTCATCTCTTAACGCTCTTGAGCTCTCTGTTGAGGCACGTCGGATCTTAACCCGGATCATCCGGGTTTCCTTTCCGCATGCGCAATTCCCTGATGGGCCCTATGAGCGCATGACCGAGAAAATCATTGAGGCTTCGGCTGAATCCAGCTGGTTCCGCATGGCGCTGACCCAGGGCCTGATGACTCTGGATACGCTCAGTGAAGAGCATTTCCTGGACCTGCCCGCTGACCGTGCGCTGGCCGTGCTCAAGCGCATCGCGGATCTGGAGTTCTTCGCCTTCATCCGCCGCACCGTAGTCCTCAATCTCTACGATGACCCGGAAGTGCAGCAGGCGCTGGGCTACGAAGGGGAATCGTTCTCTCAAGGTGGTTATATCAACCGTGGCTTCAACGATCTGAACTGGTTGCCCGAGCCGCGCATTGAGGAAAGCGAAGAGGCCGTGCCGGAGCTGGGCCCGCTTCCCTACGCCGTAACCGCTTATGCACCTGCAGCAAACACTCCGCCCGCGGGCAATGTCCTGGGTGATTCAGGAATCCTTGAGGAAGGGAGCACTCGATGAGCGCCGAAGAAAAATCAGCCGTGCACGATCATGATGACGACTCTGTGGTCGTCATCATCGGTTCGGGTGCCGGTGGCGGAACCTTGGCCCACGAACTGGTGACCAAGGGGGTCAAAGTTGTCCTGCTGGAAGCTGGCCCGCACCTGAAAAACGAGGACTACCACCAGGATGAATGGGCCGCCTTCAACCAGATGGCTTGGCTGGATCCACGCACCACCTCGGGTTCATGGCGGGTCGCGCGCGACTTCCCGAACCTGCCAGCCTGGATCGTCAAGGCGGTCGGCGGAACCACAACCCACTGGTCCGGAGCCACACCAAGGTTCAAAGCCCACGAGTTCAAGGCCCGCAGCACCTACGGACGAGTTGATGGGGCCAATCTGCTGGACTGGCCGATCACCTTGGCAGATCTGGCACCGTACTACGACCGCGCCGAGCAGAAAATGGGCAGCACCCACCGCCATGGCCGTCCACCGCTGCCGGCGAATAACAACTACAAGGTTTTTGCCAACGGAGCTCAGCGCCTGGGCTACCGCCAATACGCCACCGGGCCCTATGCCACCAATGCCGAGCCCTATGACGGGCGACCGGCATCGATCCAGGATGGCTTCAATTTCCAAGGCGATAAGAACAAATCCAAATGGTCCACCATGGTCTCGGAAATTCCCAAGTCCTTGCGCACCGGTCTGCTGGATTTGCGTCCTGACTCGCACGCCGTGCAGGTTACCCACACCGCGGCGGGCAAGGTGGACGGAGTCATCTACATCGACTCCGAGGGAAATCCGCAACGTCAACGGGCCCGCATCGTGGCCGTTGCCGGCAATTCCATCGAAACTCCACGCCTGCTGATGCTTTCAGCATCCCCGTTGTTCCCCGACGGACTGGCGAACTCCTCGGGCCAGCTGGGGCGCAACTACATGCGCCACACCACCGGAAGCGTCTACGCGAAGTTCGACCAGCCGGTGAATATGCACCGCGGCGAGACCATGGCCGGGCTGATCGCTGATGAGTCCCGGCATGACCCGGACCGTGGATTCTGCGGCGGCTACTACATGGAGACCATCGCGCTGGGGCCAGCCTTCCTGGCCAGCTTCGTGGAGCCTGGCGGCTGGGGGCCGGAATTCACTGCGCTCTTGGATGACTACCTGGGCACCGCGGGAATGTGGATCACCGGCGAGGACATGCCACAGGAGAGCAATCGGATCACGCTGAACACCACCGTGACCGACCGCTTGGGCTTGCCCGTGCCCAATGTCCATTTTGATGACCACCCCAATGATGTCGCCATGCGAACGCACGGCTATCAGCAAGGTTCGCTGCTCTTCGAAGCGGTTGGCGCACGCTCCACGCACCACACGCCCCCGTATCCCTCAACGCATAATCTCGGAACCGCGCGCATGAGCGATCGTCCCGAGGACGGGGTGGTCAACGCGTATGGCCAGGCCCATGACGTGCCGAACCTGTTCATTTCCGATGGTTCGCAATTCACCACCGGAGCCGCCGCCAACCCGACGTTGACCATCGTGGCGCTGGCCATTCGCCAAGCCGAATACATCATCCAGCAAATGGCCCAGGCCAAGCTCTAGCCGGCTGCGGTGCTTCGCTACTCGGCGCTGGCTGCGCCCAGTAGCGAAGTACCGCGCAGGGCACGGCTAACCCGTGAGGCCACATCGCGCAGCAAGACGGAGACTTCCTGCCGGTTGGCGTGGAACTCTGCCGGGGACATCGAGACCGCGACCGAGCCAATGACCTGTCCCGCGGGCATGGTGACCGGAGCGGCCATACACGATGCACCCCGGATGAACTCTTCCTGTTCGATGGCGATGCCGGTCTCCCGCACCGAATCCAGCTCGATGGCAAAGCTCTGCGGATCGCAGATCGTCGCAGCGGTCATCCCCGGCATGCCATGCTTTTCCAGGTAGGCGCTGCAGCGCTCGGCGTCCATGGCGGCCAGCAGCACCTTGCCGAAAGCGGTCGCATGGGCACCATTGTTGAAGCCGAACCCCATGGGGGTGATCCGCGGACGGGTCGCTGACTCAACGACATGAGCGACGACAATATCTTCGCCACGGTGCACCGCATAGTAAGCGGCGGCATCCGCCCGCAGATGAAGTTCCCGGATAAGCCGGGCCACCGAGGGCGGGGTTCCCACCTGCCGGCGCAGGGAACTATCCAGGGCATGCAGCTTGTAACCCAACGCGTAGAGGCCCTCGTCGCGCAAGTGGACCAGATGGCCCGACAGCGTCAGCGTCTTGAGCAGGCGGTAAACGGTAGGCAGAGGCATCTGCAATGCTGCCGCGATCTCCTTGGCTGCCATGCCCCGGTTATGAGCAGCCACCACGTCCAATAAGGCGAAAGCCTTCTGGACTGAGGCAAGGCCAGCTAGTGAATCGTTGTATCCCATGTCCCCATCTTGTCGATGCGAGCCGCGAACTTCAATATTGAGTCGCAGCCGCATCTGGCCTTGCCGCAGTATTCCAGAACTCAAGCAATACTCGTGCTAGTTGATCTCCAACTCGCCCATGCGGTCCCAGGTATCCCCTTCAATCTGCCGGCTCACGATCCGGGGGGTCTCAACCAGGGCCGGGGCCATGTCGATCATGGATTGCTTGAAGTGGTCGCTGCCGACATGAACGCCAGCGGCATCATCCTGGAATGCCTCAACCAGCACATACTCGTTCGGATCTTCCAGGCTACGCGACCAATCGAACCAGAGGTTTCCCGGTTCCTGTCGGGTTGCTTCGGTGAAGTTGCGTACCAGTTCCGGCCAGCGTTCTGACCATTCGGGCTTAACTTGGAACTTAACGACAATAAAGTACATGATCTCGTCCTTTCAGATGGCAAGACTTCCCTGTGTTGGCAGGGCCTACTGCCAGTGTCTCCGACACCCTGCTACTGGGCCAATGGGCATTATCGGCAGGCGAGAACGCAAACGCGCACCGATTGCGGTTCCAGGAGCTACGTGCTTTCCCATTGAACGGCATATCGTCGGCCAGCGGCTTTCCTGCATTCCTCAACCACAAGAGGCACTCGCACTCTGCCCCGGCCTTCCCATGGTCATTGCACGCATTCAGGTATGGAACGCCCCACTGCCTAGGATAATCACGGATATCGAGGCGGGATCAAGGCAAAAATCCAAAACTTCGCAACTGCCGTTCTTGTACAACAGCTAGTCCAAGAAACCGCGCAGCAGAGTCGCGGTGCCGTCCAGATGTTCTTGCATCAGCTTCTTCGCGCTCTCCGCATCGCCTCGAAGTATGGCGTTCAAGATGTCCTCATGCTGACGGCTTGAGTGGGCGATATTCGGTTTCAGGAACGGAATGCGGTCCAACAGTTCGCTGGTTGCGTCGCGCGCCTCTGCGACGGATTTTGCCAGCATGCCAGAGGCCGATAAATCGGCGATCATGACATGGAGCCGGGCATCCAGCGGTCGGTAGTTCGACTCGTCAGCTGAGTTGACAGCTTCGTGCGCCAGCATCAAATTGTTTCGCTGAGTAGCAGTGAGCGACGCTCCTGCGGCTAATTCCGCTGCAGCAGGTTCGACAACCGATCTGAAGGCCAGCACATCTTCAATGCGTGCACGATCCGAATCATCCAATGGATTCTCGTGCGTGTTCGGATGGGCAGCAACAACTGTTCCACCGTAGCGGCCGCGTTGCACCTGCAAGTAGCCGGCGCTCTGCAATTCCGCCAAAGAATCGCGCAACGTAGCACGCGAAACACCCAGGGCTTCCGCAAGCTCCCTTTCTGCGGGCAGCTTTTCGCCGGGCGGGAAGACGCCGAGCCTCATGGCGCGCAAAAGTTGCCCGAGGGTCTCCTCGAAGACGTTTCCTCGGCGAACTTGCCCGAGGAACCTCATCCCTTCCCGGGAATCCAATGGTTTAGTTTCGGCCATGATCCAAGAATGTCACACTATTTGGTTCAAGAAAACACCAATCGTTTCTTCTTGCCAGGTGCTATTTCAAAACAACCTATTGACTTTCCTCCGTGACCCCTGCCACAGTTGAGCGCATGCAAAGGACTGATTTCAGTCCATTAGATTCAGGACTCATGGACCGAGGAAGCTCACATGACCAAGAATTCACATATCGACTACGCATCGGTTGACAAAGACTACCTACGACATAGGCAGCTCAAGAAGGGCGCCGCAGGCTGGATCCTGCTTGCCGGGTTGGGCATCGCCTACGTTATTTCCGGTGATTTTTCAGGCTGGAATCTCGGCTTGGCTGCTGGCGGCTGGGGCGGACTGCTCATTGCCTTCGTTCTGATGGGCATCATGTACACCTGCATGGTGTTCGGCTTGGCAGAAATGTCCTCGACGCTGCCCACGGCCGGCGCAGGCTACGGCTTCGCCCGCAGGGCCATGGGCCCGCTAGGCGGCTTCGCCACCGGCATGGCGGTGCTCATCGAGTACGCCGTAGCTCCCGCCGCCATCGCTACCTTCATTGGCGGCTACATCGAAGCTCTCGGCCTGTTCGGGATGACCAATTCCTGGCCCGTCTATCTGGTCACCTACATCGTTTTCATCGGCATCCACATGTGGGGCGTGGGCGAAGCGCTCAAGTTGATGTTCGGCATCACCGCTATCGCCATCGTGGCACTAGTGGTCACAGTCTTTGGTCTAATTCCGCACTTTGAGCCGAGCAACCTCTTCGACATCGTTCCAGATGGTTCAGTCGGTTCCTCCGCGTTCATGCCCTTCGGCGTTTCCGGAACCCTCGCTGCACTTGTCTTCGGCATCTGGTTCTTCCTTGCAGTAGAGGGCGTTCCTCTGGCTGCCGAAGAATCGCAAGATCCGAAACGCGATATGCCCAAAGGCATCATTACCGCAGTCATCTTCTTGGTCTTCTCCGGTGCTGCTGTGCTCGTCCTGGTCCCAGGAGTCGCGGGCGCCGAGGCCATGAGCGTCTCCGGATCGCCGCTTCCCGAGGCCCTGCGCGAAGCCTACGGACAGAATTCGGCGTTGGCGAACTTCGTGAATTACGCAGGCTTGGCGGGTCTGGTGGCCAGCTTCTTCTCCATTGTTTATGCCTACTCCCGGCAGCTATTCGCCCTTTCCCGCGCCGGCTACCTGCCCCGGGTCCTGTCGCTGACCGGTTCCCGCCATACTCCTTGGGTCGCCCTGCTGGTTCCAGGCACCATCGGATTCATCCTGGCCGCAGTCATCCGCAATGGCGACCAACTGATCAATATCGCCGTCTTCGGAGCCACCGTCTCCTACGTGCTGCTGAATCTGAGCCACATTGTCCTGAGGATCAAGGAACCCGATCTGCCCCGCGGATATCGCACCCCCGGCGGCATCGTCACCACATCCATTGCACTGGTACTCGCTGTCATCGCTCTCATCGCAACATTCGTCGTGGACATCCTCGCCGCAGGAATCACCGCAGGTGTCTTCGCCCTGGCGCTCGCCTACTTCTGGTTCTATAGCCGGCATCGCCTGGTGGCCAGCGCACCCGAAGAAGAATTCGCCATTCTGGAGTCCGAAGAAAATGCCCTGAAATAAACCGGTCCCAAGCCAATGAACCAAATCCCGACAATCGAAGGAACATTCTCCATGCAAGACATCCAAGAACTCGTCAAGGCCGCCAAGAACGAACGCATGCTGAGCGTTGAACAGCTGACCGAGGGCATCCGCACCGGAGTCTATGATTCGGTCATCCTGGCCTTCACCGACATGCAGGGCCGGCTCCAGGGAAAAATCGTCCACGCGCAGTTCTTCCTGGACACCGTGCTGAACCACGGCACCGAAGCCTGCAACTACCTGCTGGCAGTGGATACCGAAATGAACACCGTGGAAGGCTACTCGCTGACCAGCTGGGACACCGGCTACGGCGACATGGAGTTCGTGCTGGATTACGACACCATCCGCCCGGTCCCGTACTTGGAACGCACGGCACTGATCCAGACCGACTTGGCCACCACGGACGGACGGCCGGTTCCAGTGGCCCCGCGGTCCCTGCTCAAGGCGCAGCAGGAGAAAGCCGCTGCGCTGGGCTTGCGCGCCATGGCAGGCACGGAACTGGAGTTCTTGATCTTCAACGACTCCTACGAAGATGCGCAGCAGCGCGGCTACCGGAACCTCACCCCTGCCAACCAGCACAACGTCGACTACTCGATCCTGGGCTCAATGCGCGTCGAGCCGCTGCTGCGCGATATCCGCAACGCCATGTACGAATCGGGCATGATCGTCGAATCGGCCAAGGGCGAGTGCAACTTCGGGCAGCACGAGATCGCTTTCAAATACGACGACGTTGTCACCACTGGCGATAACCACACCTTCTACAAGCTCTCGGCCAAGCACATGGCCTCGCAGCGCGGGCAATCCATCACCTTCATGGCCAAGCCCAACCAGCGCGAAGGTTCCAGCTGCCATATCCATATGTCGCTGCGAAAGCTCGACGGATCCTTGGCCTTCTGGGACGAAGCCCGCGGAGAACGCACGGAGATGTACAACCACTTCATCGCCGGAGTCCTGGCCACCATGCGGGAGTTCACCCTGTTCTACGCCCCGAATATCAACTCCTACAAGCGCTTCGCCAAGGGGTCCTTCGCACCTACCGCCGTCGCCTGGGGGCTGGACAACCGCAGCTGCGCGGTCCGGCTCGTAGGCAAGGGTTACGGTGCACGCATGGAGAACCGCTTGCCCGGTGCGGATGCCAACCCGTACCTGGCCATGGCAGCCATGCTGGCGGCCGGGCTCTACGGCATCGAGAAGAAACTGGAACTACCCGAAATGGTAACCGGAAGCGCCTACGATTCCGGAGCCCAGCACGTGCCCCAAACCATGGCCGAGGCCCGTGAGCTCTTCGCGAATTCGAAGATCGCCTTGGAAATCTTCGGCAAGGAAGTCGTGGAGCACTACACCCGCTACGCGGACGTGGAAATCGAGCAGTTCAACGCGGCAGTCACCGACTGGGAAGTTTCCCGCGGCTTCGAACGCCACTGATCACGAAGGACAACTACAAGTGAACTATCCATCGGACCCAGCGGCGCAGCGCAGACCACGCATCGGGCTGACCACCTACTGGCAGGAAGCCAAATGGGGTGTCTGGGAAAGCACCGCGGCCATTGTCCCGGGCAAGTACATCAAATCGGTGGTCGCAGCCGGCGGGACGCCAATGCTCCTGCCACCGGTTGCCACCGACCTCGCTGTCTTGGACATCCTGGACGGGCTGATTGTCATTGGCGGCGTGGATGTGGATCCTGCCAACTACGGGCAGCAACCGCATCCGCGCACGGCGGCGCAACCCGAGCGGGATTTGCACGATATGGCTTTGGCAGCCGCCGCGCTGGAGCGAGCAGTTCCGCTGTTCGCCATCTGCCGCGGCGCCCAGGTGCTCAACGTGCAGCAGGGCGGAACCCTGAACCAGCACCTGCCTGACGTGCTTCCGGAAGCAGCCGAAAAGTACCAGCCGGCTCCCGGCGTATTCGGCACGGTGGATTTCACCACCGTTCGCGGTTCGCTGGCTGAGCAAATCCTCGGAAGCCGGGCCAGCGCTCCGTGCTATCACCACCAGTCCCTGCTGGACGTTGCCAAGGGGTTGGCGGTCACCGCGCGGGCCAGCGACGGAACGGTGGAAATCGTTGAAATGCCGCAGGCCCCGGGTTGGGTCTTGGGAACGCAGTTCCACCCAGAAGAGAATCTGGACGACATCCGGCTGATGCAGGCTTTCGTCCAGGCATCGCACGACTACGCCACCCGCAAAACTATCCAGACACCACAGGAAGCGCTATGAGCACTGATACCGCAGTGAAAGACACCTTTACCGTGATCAACCCGGCGACTGGGCAAGCAGTCCAGGACGTCGCGCTGGCTGATACCGCGCAGGCGGATGCCGCAATTGCCCGAGCTTCCGAGGCTTTTCCCGCATGGAGCCAGGTGGCCCCCGCAGAGCGCGCCGCGCTGCTGCGCAGATTCGCGGACGCAGTCGACCGCGACCTCGAGAATCTGGCCCAGCTGGAAGTACTCAATGCCGGGCACACTATTGGCAACGCCCGATGGGAGGCCGGAAACGTCAGGGACGTGCTGAACTACTACGCAGCAGCCCCGGAACGGAACTTCGGCAAGCAGATTCCCGTCGCAGGCGGAGTGAACGTGACCTTCCACGAACCCCTGGGTGTCGTCGGAATCATTGTGCCGTGGAATTTCCCGATGCCTATCGCAGGGTGGGGATTCGCCCCGGCCTTGGCCGCAGGCAATACTGTCGTGCTCAAGCCAGCCGAGCTGACCCCGTTGACCGCCATCCGCCTGGGCGAGCTAGCCCGGGAGGCCGGCCTCCCGGAGGGCGTCTTCACCGTCATCCCGGGCAAGGGCTCTGTAGTCGGCGAGCGCTTTGTCACCCATCCCGACATCCGGAAGGTGGTCTTCACCGGGTCCACCCAAGTGGGCCAGGGGATCATGCGCGGATGCGCGGATCAGCTGAAGCGGGTCACCCTGGAGCTGGGTGGCAAGAGCGCCAATATCATCTTCGCTGATGCAGACCTCGACAAGGCAGCCGCCCAGGCACCGGGTGGAGTTTTCGACAACGCCGGACAGGACTGCTGTGCCCGCTCCCGGATCCTGGTGCAGCGCAGCGTTCTGGATGAGTTCATGGAGCGATTCACCCAGGCCGTCGCGGCGGTTACCGTCGGGGACCCGAGCGACGAAGCTACGGTGATGGGCCCTTTGGTCTCCGCCAAGCAATTGCAAACGGTGTCTTCGTTCCTGCTCGATGAACAAGGAAACCCACGCAGCGATATCGCCTACCAGGGAAAGATCCCCCAGGGCGAGGGTTACTGGTTCCCGCCTACGGTCGTGGTTCCCGAAGATCCGCAGGACCGGATCCTGCGCGAAGAGATTTTCGGACCGATCGTTGCGGTGATCCCATTCGAGGACGAGGCCGATGCTATCCGCATTGCCAATGACTCGGAGTACGGGCTCTCCGGATCCATCTGGACTCGGGATGTGGGCCGCGCCCTGCGCGTGGCCCGCGGGGTCGAGGCCGGGAACCTGTCGGTGAACTCCCATTCCTCAGTGCGCTATTCCACGCCTTTCGGCGGCTACAAGAAATCCGGACTCGGCCGCGAGCTGGGGCCGGATGCGCTGGAAGCCTTCAGCGAGGTCAAGAACGTCTTCATTGACACCGAAAGCTGATTTACCCGCAAAGCATCATCCAACTAAAACAAATCACTAACAAGGAGAACCATCAAATGAGCGAAACGGCCCCATACAACGGCTTGGTCACCAATCGGCTTGCCGGACGAGTCGCCACTATTACCGGCGGTGCCTCCGGCATCGGGCTGGCCACGGCCAAGCGCTTGGCCCATGAAGGTGCCAAGGTGGTCATTGGCGATATCTGTGCCGAGGACATCGGCCAGAAAGCCGCCGCGGAAGTCGGCGGGCTTTTCGTCCGCACCGATGTCACCAATGAGGACGACGTCAAGAACCTGTTCGCCACAGCCAAGTCGACCTACGGCTCGGTGGATATCGCATTCAATAACGCGGGGATTTCCCCGGCAGACGATGCTTCCATCCTGGATACCGGCATCGACGCTTGGCGCAAGGTGCAGGAGGTCAATCTGACCAGCGTGTACTACTGCTGCAAGCACGTGCTGCCTTACATGCAGGAACAAGGCCGGGGCTCCATCATCAACACCGCTTCCTTCGTCGCGGTCATGGGTGCGGCAACCAGCCAGATCAGCTACTCGGCTTCCAAGGGCGGGGTGCTGTCCATGAGCCGTGAGCTCGGTGTGGAATTCGCCCGGCAGGGCATCCGCGTCAATGCCTTGTGCCCCGGACCGGTGAACACCCCGTTGTTGAAAGAGCTCTTCGCCAAGGACCCGGAGCGCGCCGCTCGCCGCCTGGTGCATGTGCCATTGGGACGCTTCGCGGAACCAGATGAGTTGGCGGCCTCGGTAGCCTTCCTTGCCTCCGATGATTCTTCCTTCATCACCGCGAGCCAGTTCCTGGTGGACGGCGGCATCGCAGGAGCCTACGTAACCCCGCTGTAGATAGCAAGAGTACTCCCCAGAATCTGGCAACTGACGGTCCAGATCTGGGGAGTACTCTTGCCTTTATGGCATTGCCAGCGGCCTTCCGCCGACTCACCGAGCAAGCAGGCCTCCCATGGGTGCCATCTGATCCCCGAGACTTAGCGGGTCACCGGCTCGCTCTGCTCCAGCATCCCGAACTAATCGGCGCGGCAACGGTCCGCGGGCTGGCGGATGAAACTTCCCAAGCGGTGGAGCCCATCCTCGAACGCTGCGTGGCCTCCGCTGGTCAGGCACGTCTCGGCTAAACCCGTACCTGCTTCCCCGCCAAAGTATCGTCTTGGGTGGGAAAGTCGAACCCGCGGATCCGCTCCGAACGGCAAGCGACGGTCTGCGTGGAAAAGCCCGCGGGTGCATGAAATGCCTTGGTTAAAGCGCTAGGTTGGAAACGCAGGAATAGTTTACCCGTTTCTAAACGCACCATGTTGAGCCAATCGCCGCTAGTTCAATTCTGCCGATGAGGATCCAAGCCATGAAAACTCCCATCCCTGACTACCTCAACGAAGTTCTCAGCACGCTCCGCGAAGACACCACAGGCGCGACGGCAAGCTATATCCCGGAACTAGCAGAAGCCAACCCCGATCTGTTTGCTTTGGCGGTCACCACCGGCACGGGAAGCACCTATTCGGCCGGTGACGTTGACACAGAATTCTCCATCCAGTCCATCTCCAAGCCCTTCGCCTACGCCGCGGCGATCATGGACCGCGGAATAGACCGAGTGCTGGAGTCCATTGGCGTTGAGCCTTCGGGCGAAGCCTTCAACGAGCTGTCCCTCGAAGGCGACACGCACCGCCCGAAGAATCCGATGATCAATGCAGGCGCCATCGCCACGCACGGCTTGCTCGTCGGCGAGCGCGCGGACCCCGAAGCACGTGTGGCGCGCACGCTGAGCATGTTCTCGCAGCTTGCCGGCCGGGAACTACGCATCGACGAAAGCGTCTGCGCCTCCGAGCTCGTTACGGCGGATCGAAACCTTGCCACCGCGCATATGCTGCGCAGCTACGGAATCCTCACCAGCGACCCGCATGAGGTAGTCGCCGGCTACACGCGCCAATGCTCAATTCTGGTGACCGTGGCCGACCTGTCGATGATGGCGGCCACCCTCGCCAACGGCGGGGTACAACCGCGCACCCACGAGCGCGTCATCGACACGGATGTAGCCCGCCAGGTCATGGCGGTGATGGCTACCGCCGGAATGTATGACGGTGCCGGAGACTGGCTCACCAGGGTCGGCATTCCCGCGAAGAGCGGAGTGGCCGGCGGCCTGGTGGGGGTGCTTCCCGACCAGGTGGGGATCGGCGGCTTTTCGCCGCGGCTGGACGAGCACGGCAACAGCCAGCGCGCCCGGCGTGCCTTTGAGCGCTTGTCCGCGGACATGGGGCTGCATCTTTTTGCGCCAAGCCACGGCCGGCTGGAGGTCGTCGGAGTGCAACGAGAGAGCAGCCGCGAGGTATTCACCTTGCAGGGGAACGTGCAATTCACTGCGGCCGCGGAGCTCTTAGACCTCATGGCCGATTCCACCTCGCTCAGCGAAGTCCACGTTGACATGTCCCGCGTGCATTCCTTCACGGACGTCGCGCGCCGCATGACCCTTGAAGGATTGCGCAGGCTGCGCATGGACGGGCGACGGATCTTCATCAATGACCCGCTGCAGTCCTTGGCGAATCCCGATCTGGGAGACGGCACGTACCCGGAGAGATCCTAGAATCCTCTTGGCAGGCTCCGGCCCTCCGGGCTTCAACCGGACTCAATGGTTCAGCGACGCTAACGAGGCGGTCTCATGACCGTTAATCGATCGTGTCGCGGCCAGCCGGGATAGAGTTCCGCGGTGTCCGTTGGCTGCTCTCAAATCTCCGTTGGCATCTGAACTTCAAGCGCTGCGGCCACGCGTTGCATGTTCTCCCAGGTCTTCACGTTCAAGGTAATGGCCGTGGCCGCTTCGATCTGCGCTGGAACCGGCGCGCGTTCCCCGGGCACCCGGATGGGTTCGGCCGCGTCCTGCAGCTCGCTGCCCTTGACGTAATTGATGAACTCTTCAATCTGTGCCGTGTACTCCTCCAGGTCACGCAGCTGAGCCACGTCGATGGCGATGATCAGCGTTCCCTGGTGGTCTGCGGTTTTCCGCTCGGACACCGTCTGCGAACCCGAAAGCGCTCCGCCGAGCGCCTCGACTAGCAACCCCAAACCGAAGCCTTTGAAACCGCCGAAAGGCTTCAGCAGCCCGTCGGCGCCCACCCATTCCTTGGACAGCGTGTTGCCGCGATCCCGTTCCTCGGCCAGACGCCCGCTGGCCACCGCGCTGGTCGCGAAGTCGATAACCAGGTGGGGTGCCTCGGCGCGAGGTACCCCGGCTGCCAACGGGTTGGTTGAGAGCCGTGCTTGGGTTCCACCGGGCGGCACCACAATCTGTCCGGCACCATTGTTGTTGCCGAAGATCAGCGTCACCACACCGGCATCGGCGGCCTGTTCGCAGAAGGGCGCCAGCCGCCCGGCATATTCGCTGCTGTGCACCGCTACCGCCGAAATTCCGTACTTCTTGGATCGCTCTACGGCGAGCGCGGTCGCATCGCGCAGCGCAAAGTGCCCATAGGTTTCGTGGGCGTCCAGCCGCACCAAGGCACCGCTGTCCAGGTCCACGGTCGCCTGGGCGCCGGGCTTGGCGTGGCCGGCGACCGCCCGATCCACATATTCTGGAAGGCGGCGCAGTCCGTGCGAGGCGTGCCCCGCCAATTCGGAGGAAATCAGCTGCCCGGCCATGTACCCCGCATCCGCAGCGGATGCGCCGACTGCCTGCATGCAGTCGGCAATGAAGCGGTGCAACTGGACCGGTGAGCTAGTCACCGCGGTGAGCTGGTTAGACATGAATTCCTTAGGAACGTTGGGGCAACCGTGCGCCGTAGTTGGACGCTTGGACACGGATAGGCTCGCTTGACTGGTCCTTCTAGCGTACGTAGTCGGCGCCGGTAATATCGATTGTCGCTCCGGTGACGTGTCGGGACCGTCCGCTGGCCAAGAATGCGGCCAGCTCGGCGACCTCTGCGGCCCGGGTGATCTCCCCCAGCGGCAGGGCCGCAATGGACGGATCTTCCGGGTCCAGATGCGCAGCCGGCAACGCCCTTCGTGTTGAAGTCCGTACTTACAATTTCAACGATCGCGGCCGGGCCGTCCGTGGGGTGCACGGTGAGCACCCCTAGACAGCCGTTCTCAGTCAGGAAATTCCCGGCGATGGTGCCCCGCGTGATGGCCCAGGTAGGCCATGCCGTTGCGCAGGTAGTACATGGGCCTGCCGGAAATCCACCCTCAGCAGGCACTGGGCCCATCTTCGTAGATATAGCGAAGTACCCGGCGACGAACATCCAGAATGCCGCCCAGAGCGTGCGGTTGCTTGCGCTTGCCGCGGATGTTCAACCCGCGCGGCCAAATGGTGAAGAACAGCCCGCAAACTACCAGCAACGCGACGCTGCTCGGCGCCCGGTGCCGAAGAACGGAATCTCGAAAATACAATGTCGGAAAGCACCTGGGCGAATAGATCCACCCGAGGGTACTTCCCTGTTATGAGGACACCGGCTACCGGCTACCTATTGACCGGTGGATGTTCGGCGATGCAGAAAAGATTGCCTTCCGGGTCAGCGAGAGTACTCCACTGAACGTGCGCCACTTCTTCGAGCACATCCCACTTGTGCGTCGCCCCCAGGGCAATTACTCGCTGAACTTCCTCGGCGCGTGAACCCCAGGGGACCGTCAGGTCCCAGTGTGCAACCTGAGATTCGGGACGCGGCCGCATACTCGGCTGGAAGAACATGCCAAACCCGCCGGCTCCATTGGGCGGCAAATAAAAGCTGTCTCCGCCACCGGAAATTTCGCTTCCGGTCACGCCGGCCCAGAAATTCGCCAGGGCTTGGGGATTCTCTGCCTCTAGGTTGATTGCTCCGAGGGTGACTTTGCTTTGTTGTGTCATGGCCCTACATTGGACCTCTCGACCGGCAAGTTCTCACGGTGCTCTTAAATTCTGCGTTCGGCGTCGCTTCGCAGGATGCAGAATTCGTTGCCTTCCGGATCGGCAAGAACCACCCATCCGGTTCCGTCCGGATTACGCAGATCATCGACTTCCCGCGCCCCTAGGGCCAGCAATCGCGCTAGTTCCTCGTCGAGGGTGCCATTCGCTGGTTTCAGATCAAGATGCACACGGTTTTTGAGCTGTTTGGCATTGGGTACCTCGATGAACAGCAAGCGCTGCGTACCGTCAGCGGAGAAGATCATGCATTCCTCCTCGCCGGCAAGGTTCGGGTCATCCGGGTCTTCCTGAAAACCGAGAACTTGGCCCCAGAATACCGATTGGGTGAAGGCATCGATGCTGTCAAAAGTCGTATGGGAAATGAGCGCTGTCATGGGCTTCAGCGTAACGCCCGCCGAGCGACCGGTCCACGGTTCAAAGCGACCGAAAACCCCGAATAACCGAATAAGTTCAACTTCCGGCAGCCTTCGCCTGCAGGAGTGCACGCTCGCGTTCGTTTCCGGCCAGCGAGGCGGCAAGCGCGAACTCCAGCCGGGCCTCTTCCTCCCGCCCCAGGCGCAGCAACAGCTCCGCTCGGGTGGCAGGCAGCAGGTGGTATCCGCGCAGCGCACCGGTTGCCCGGATCCCATCGATAATCCGCAGCGCGGATTCCGGTCCGGTGGCCATCGCCACAGCCGCCGCCCGGTTCAGCTCAACCACCGGCGAGGGCGCCAGCCGTCCCAGCGCCTCATACAAAACCACTATCTGGTCCCAGTCGGTCTCCTCGATGTGTGGCGCGAGAGCATGGCAGCGGGCGATTGCTGCCTGCAGACAGTACGCTCCGCGGCCCCGTCCAAGGGCGTCCGCGCGTTCCAGCGCTTGGCGTCCCCTGCTGATCTTTCCCTGGTCCCAGCGTTGGCGATCCTGATCGGCAAGCAGCACCGGTTCGCCTTTGGCATCCACTCGCGCCGGGAATCGCGCCGCGGTCAGTTCCATGAGCGCGAGCAGCCCATGGACTTCCGGTTCTTTGGGCATTAGGGCGGCCAGTCCGCGGGCCAGTCGGGCTGCTTCCTGGCCGAGTTCTGGACGCATCCAGTCGGTTCCGCTGCTGGCGGTGTGCCCTTCGTTGAAGATCAGATACAACACACCCAGTACGGAACCGAGACGTTCGGGCAGCTCGCCGTGGCTGGGGACCTCAAACGGGACTTGAGCCGCCGCCAGGGTCTTCTTCGCACGTACTATCCGCTGCTGCACCGTCGCCACCGGCAGCAGGAACGCCCGCCCGATTTCTTCACTCGATAATCCGCCGACTACGCGCAGCGTCAGCGCAACCCGCGCCTCGCGGGCCAGCACCGGATGGCAGGAGATGAACACCAGGCGCAGCACGTCATCATCAATCTCATCCGGGTCCCATGGCAGCTCGTCCACCGCGGATTCTTGTTCACGTTCCAATTCTTGGCCCATCACGGCGAGCCGCTGATCCAGCCGCTCGCGGCGGCGAAACCCATCGATGGCCTTGCGCTTGGCCACGGCGGTCAACCAGGACGCCGGATTGCGCGGTACGCCCTGCTCGGGCCATTGGCGCAGCGCATCGATGACCGCTTCCTGCGCCAGATCCTCTGCCAAGCCAAAATCGCCGGTGAGCCGGGTCAGGGTGGCGATGATCCGCGCGGATTCGATCCGCCAGATCGCGGCCACGGTGCGCTCGACCCCGTGAGATTCGGTTGAGCGCGCCGTCGCTTCCTCGTGCGAATTGTTCATCTTAGGCTTGGCCGCGCTGAGCCTGTTCCTCGCGCCAGCCTTCTTCTTTTTGAATCCACTCGTTGTCGGCTGGAAAGTCCTCGGGTCCGTGGACACGCCGGACTTCCAAAAGTGCGCCGGTTCCGAGTGGAGCGCGCTTGGCCCACTGAATGGCCTCTTCCTTGGAGGAGACTTCAATGATCCAGAAACCGTTGAACAGTTCCTTGGTCTCGCCGTAGGGACCGTCTGTGACCAATGGTTCCTCGGAAGAGAAGTCGACAACAGAACCTTCCGCGGCATCGGACAGTCCCTCGCCGGCAAGCATCACCCCAGCCTTCATCATGGACTCGTTGTACTTGCCCATATCTTCGATGATCTGCTCGAAGGGAATTTCCTGGTAGGCCTTCACGCCCTCATCGGTTGCACGCATAATCAGCATGAATTTCATGGTGTTCCTCCTTGAATCCGGGGCCAGCTTTTTTGACCCTCTCATAGAAGACGTCGAACCGGAAGAGCCAGGATCGACAGAACTTTCAAAAAACTTTAAAAGTTTTTTGGGCGCTGCATAACATGGCGCAGGCTGCTTCTCTTGCCGGCCGTTGACTTGGCCGAAGGCCTGTCCGAGGCGG
>NZ_JBQSYL010000039.1:0-28104 GCF_052379245.1 Glutamicibacter sp. AOP12-B1-11
TCCGGATGAATTCTACGTGTATTCCACGTTGTTTCCATTCCGGCAACAGAGAAAAACTATACAGAGACTTCGGGTAACTTACAAATCGACGGAGGGGGTTCTGCGTCACATTCAATTTGGTGTCCTAGTCTGGCGTTATGAGCGACCTTCAGACACTCCTTGGATACCGTGAGCCAATCTTTAACGCTTCGATGGCAGGCGCCGCCGGCGGCAAGCTCGCTGCCGCCGTCAGCGCCGCCGGCGGCGTAGGGATGATTGGCTGCCCGGCCACCCCCACCGGCGAATGGATTTCGGAGCAGGCAGCCCATCTGGGCTCAACAGATTCCCCCTGGGGTGTCGGTTTCATGGCGTGGTCTTTGGAAAATGACCTGAGCGCCCTGGAAAGCTTCCTCGACTACGAGCCGTCATTGGTTGTATTGAGTTTCGGCGACCCCACCAGGAGCGCGGCCCTAGCTCACGAAGCGGGAGTGCTCACTGCCATGCAGGTGGGAAACGCCGAAGACCTCGCCCGGGCCATGCAAGATGATATCGATGTTGTCATAGCCCGGGGCGGCGAAGGCGGCGGCCATGGCCGCAACGAAGCGGGAACGCTGCCGCTGGTGCAGCTGGCGACGATGCAGCACGTTAAACCGGTGATCGCCGCCGGCGGCATCGGCACCGCCCGGGCCGTCGCTGCGGTATTGGCCGCCGGCGCAGATGCGGCTTGGGTAGGGACGCGTTTCCTTGCTAGTGCCGAAGCCAGCGGACACGAGAACTTAAAGGCCGCGGTCCTGGCCTCCGGATTAGACGACACCGTATACACCCGCGCATTTGATATCGCACAGCAGCTTCCCTGGGCGGAAGAGTTTGGCGGACGGGCGCTGAGAAACGAATTCAGCCAGCGCTGGGCCGGGGACATTCCCGGGCTGCAGGCCGCTGCCACGGAACAGCTGCGTGAACAGATCCGCACTGCCCGCGCGCAAGCACTGGTCTCGATGGCCCCGGTTTATGCCGGTGAAGCGGTCCAATTCGTTCAAGCAGAGGAAAGCGCCGCGCAGATCATGGCCGAGTTGGGACAATTCCGCGAAATTCTCGAGCGGACCGCACGACGCTTCGACTGACTTAAATTGGCTGGTTATCGATCAAGCGCACATTACCGACCTTGGCCGCCACCAGCACGAGGCCCTGCCCGGTAAAGGGAGTGTCCTGGCAATTGAAGGCGAGCTCCTGGAGGGTATTAGGGTCTACCACCACGAAATAGTCGAGCTCGACTAGTGGTTCCATCTGGAACAGGCCCAGCGCGTCGTCAATATTCAGCGGTTCGTGACGGGCAGCACGCCCGGAAATCAGTTCGATCGCACGGTGCAGCACCAGCGCGGCCCGCAGTTCTTCGGCGTTGAGCAGCGCATTGCGGCTGGACAGCGCCAGCCCTTCGGGGCTCCTTACGATCGGCACCGAGCGCAGCTGCACCGGGTAGTCCAAATCTGCGACCATCCGCCGAATGAGCGCCAACTGCTGAGCGTCCTTCTGCCCGAAATAGGCGCGGTATTCGCCCTGCCGCGGATCTGCCAGGTGAAGCAGCTTGGCCACCACCGCCAGCATCCCGTCGAAATGCCCCGGGCGGGAGGCCCCCTCGTACATTTCGCCCAGCACCCCGCTGTTCAGCCGGATCAACGGCATCCCCGCGTGGTAGATTTCCTCGGCGCGCGGCGCGAAGACGATATCGACCCCGGCCTGCGCGGCCAATTGCACATCGGCATCTAGGTCACGCGGGTAATTGGCATAGTCCTGTGCATCATTGAATTGCAGCTCATTGACGAAGACCGAACTGACCACCAACTCGTTTTCGGTACGCGCCTTGGCAAAAAGTCGCGCGTGCCCCTCATGCAATGCCCCCATGGTGGGAACAAAGCCCAGAGTTTGCGGGTTGGCCTGAGCGATCGCTGTCTTCAGCTCATCGCGGGTTTGAACAATCATCGGGGTCTTCACGCCCTCTATTCTAGAACCTGCAGCAGTTCTTGAAGTGTTCCCGGCGAGATCCGCCCGAGTGCCGCCGCACGTTGCGCGGTAGCCCGCGAGAGGCTGCGGTAACTGTCCACGGTCTCGGTTTGGTCCTTGGCCATCGCGGCCAGATGCGCCCTGACGGTTCCCACGTCGCCCCGGGCTACCGGCCCGGTCAAGGCTCCGGCTCCCGAACGCAAGGCGTTGTCCAGGCTTGCGCCCATCAACGCACGCAGCGTAGCCGCCGGATCTTGCACCCCGATCCGGCGTAGCATATCGGCCGACTGCGCGGTAATGGTGTTCAGATGATTTGCCGCATGGGCCAGCGCCGCGTGATAGCTCACGCGGTCTGCCTCGGCGATTACCACCGGCTCTCCGCGCATCTCCACCACGAGCGCCTGAGCCACGGGGAGCATGATTTCATCCGCGGTGACGGCGAAAACGCAGTCGGTAAGCCGTTGCAGATCCAAGCTCATCCCGGTAAAGGTCATTGCCGGGTGGATGGCCAGCGGGAAGGCTCCGGCGGCTCGCGCGGGCTCCAGGATCCCGGTGCCGTACCGTCCGGCGGTGTGGGCAACCAGCTGGCCTGTCACAAAGTGCCCAGCGGCGGCCAAGCCCTGGACCAGTTCGCCGAGCACATCATCTGGGACCGCGAAGAGCACCAGCTCGCTGCGCCGCAGGATTTCGGCCGGATCCAGGATCTCCACGCCGGGCAGCAACACCTCGGCACGGTCCCGCGACGCTTCGGAGACCGCATGCACGCCGGTGATCCGGTGCCCGGCGGCCGCCAATGCGGCTCCGAGGACCGCTCCGACCTTGCCGGCGGAGATGATTCCAATGCCTAAGCGTGGTGCCTCCATGGATCTACCTCTCAACCTGTCGCCGCGCTTGCGCCGCAAAAAATTCTGTCGCTACCTGCTCATCGAGCTGATGCATGTAGCCCATGATCGAGCCACCTGCGCTGTACAGGCGGATCCCCGCCAACTCCCGGCGACGCTCCCAGGGGCCCTGCTGCAGCACCATCCCCTGGATCCGCCTATGCGGCACGAAGGCCGCGCTGCGCGAAAGCCAACCGAAGCGGGTGATCACGCAACTGCCGGTGCTCAAAAACGCCTGATGCTTCCAGGCCCCCGGAGACAACGCCTTGGCACGAGCCGGTGAGCTGGTGAAACCGTGGTCGGTTCCGCTGGTGATGGCGGTATGCAGCACCGCGCGCTGGTTCTCGACCCCCAACTCGGGCAGCAAGATCCCCATCACCTGGGTGACCGCTTCGAAGTCCCCGACGGGCAGCACCAGCAGATTCGACATTTCTTCTTCACCGACACCGAGCGCGTTGACCTCCACCCGGTACCAGCCGAGCAGCCGCCAAAAGGCCGGCGAACTGATCTGGATCGACTGCACCCGGCCGGCCGGCAACGACTGCTGCTTGGTATCGGCCAGCCCGTGGCTGATCCGCAGGCCGGTATCCGTGGCGCTCGCACTGAAGTTCCATGAGTTGTTCAGTTCCTTGTAGAACCAGCCGCCGAAGCCGAGCAGCATCGGCACCAGGCCGGCAACCAGCACGCCAACCCCCGAGAGGCTCAGGATGCCCAGAACCAACGCCAAGAGCACGCCAACCACCGTGGGAAGCCGCAGGAACATGGAGGCGAGCAGGCGTCCGGCTGGCACCTTGGCCATCAGCGGAACCGGCTGCGCGGCTTCTTCCTGCACCGGGATCTCGCCTTGGGCCAGCGCCAGGATCTCGGCACGCAGCTGGTGGGCGTGCGCCTTGCGCAGGAAGGACAGGCGCATGACCGAGGCCGAACCGTCGGCCACATCGAAGCGCAGTTCGGCCAAGCCGAGCAGCCGGGCCACCAGGGGCTGGGCGATGTCGATGCCCTGCACCCGGTCGATGCGCGCCTGCTTTTGGCTGCGGAAGACCATTCCGGCGTTCACATAAACGTGGGTTTCGCTGATCCGGTAGCGGGTGAAATACCAGGACAGCGCGTAGAAGATGAGCACCAGCGCCAGCGCCGCCGAGCCGATGCCCACGGTCCAGGCCAGCCGGCTGCCGGTGAAACGTTCCGCCCAGGAAATGTCATCGGTATTCTGCCAGTACACCCAGGCCAAACCGACGATGGCCAGCCAGCCGTGCACAAAGGGGCTGGCCGGGTGGACCCGCTGCCATTCGTTCACAGCAGGTTCGCCTCGCCGGCCGCGACCAAGCGTTCGCGCAATGCCTGCCCGGTGTCTTCGCGCAGCCCGGGGATGACCGCGGTGGCCGACCCGGCGGCGGTGTTCAGCGTCAGCTTGCACAACCCATAGCGGCGTTCCAGCGGCCCGCTGGTGACCTCGACATATTGCATGCGCCCGTAGGGGATGACAAGTTGCTTGCGCCAGAGCACCCCGGAACGCACCAGCAGGTCTTCTTCGCGTTCCCGGTAGCCCAGCGCCCGCACCTGGCGGCGCAGCATGCGCAGGATCGGCAAGGCCAGGCCGAGGACCAGCACCGGCGGGAGGATGACCAACCACCAGGGCACGGGGAGGCCGAACAGGCGCAGGATCAACGGCAGCAGCGCCACCAGCAGGTAGCTGCCGGTCTGGATCAGCCAGGTGGCCAGCTTGACCTTAAAATAGTCGGGGTCCACCGCGGTGAAGTTATTCGGTGACGATTCCATCGGTATTTTCATCGGTGTCCTCGGGCGGTAGTTTGCAAAGGTGCTGGACAAGGTAGCCGATGACCACCATCAGGATCCCGGCGCCGGTGAGGACCATCGCGCGGGTGAGCGTGGGGCTCGAGCCGGAGGCGAACAGCAAGGTCAGCAGCGGGGCCAGATGCCAGCCGGTAATCAGTGCGCCGGCGTAGGCGGCCGCCTGCGCGAGCACAAGCGTGCGCGCGGCGGCGATCGGGTCGATATGGCCGCGGCCCAGGGTTGAACGCTTGACCCGGATACCGAGGAAGAGGACCACCGCGCACACCGCGCCCAGGGAGAACAACGCGGCGTAGTCGAGCACCGGGGAGAACCTGCCGGCGGCCGTGAGCAGGCGCAAGGCAACCCAACCGGTCACGCCGCCAAGCAGCGTGCACCAGATGAGCGTGCGCAGCTTGAGCCGGTTCATAGCCTGATGATGTCCGCGGTGTCCGCCGCTTCGGCCGCCAGCCGGGATACCAGCTGTCCGTTGAGCACCGCGTCGGCATCCATCCAGCTCCACGGGGCGAGCACGAACCCGCGGGTGTGGGCGCGCGGATGCGGCAGGGTCAGCAGTTCCTCGTCCAGGCGCAGCTGGTCGAAGGTGATCAGATCCAGGTCCAGCGTGCGCGCCTCCCAGCGCACCTCGCGGGTGCGCTCGTGGTTGGCCTCGATGCTTTGGCACAGCTCAAGCAGCTCGTATGGACCCAGCGTGGTGCGCACCTCGATGACCTGGTTGGTGTAATCGGGCTGCTCCGGCGGGCCGCCCACCGGCTTGGTCAGCGCTACCGGGGAGGTCCGCAGCACCTCGAGGTGCTCGCGCAGTTCCGCGATGGCCGAGCGCAGCGTCGCGGCGCTGTCCCCGAGGTTGGCGCCCAGCGCGATAATCGCGGTATGTACGCTCTGCTGCCGGGTCAGCGAGATGCTCACATCGGAAAAAGGCACCGGAATCGGAGCCTGCGGCTTGTGCACCACCACCTCCACGGTGGCCACCGAGCGCCAGGCGGCGAGGATCGCCTCGGCGATCTGCGCACCGAGCTTTTCGATCAGGTCCCAGGGTCCGGCCTGGATCTGCGCGACCACCAGCTGGCTGACGGCCCCGTAGTCCACGGTGTCCGCCACGTCATCGCTCAGCGCGGCCCGGGTGATGTCCACATGCAGCACCACGTCGATGCGGAATTCCTGGCCTTCGCGCTTCTCGTGGTCGAAGACCCCGTGATAGCCGGTGGCGGAAATTCCCTGGATGCTAATGCGATCCATAGGCCTGCACGACTTCCAACGCGTCGCGGCTGGCCGCCACATCGTGCACGCGCACCGCCCAGGCGTTGTCCCGGGCGGCGAGCACGGTGGTCGCGGCGGTCGCCACGTCCCGGCCCAGCGGTTCGCGCGGGTCCTTGCCGTCGGCCAGCAGTTCGCCGAGGAAACGCTTGCGGCTGGTGCCGACCAGCACCGGGTGGCCCAGCGCCGCGAAGGCCGCCAGGTTGGCCAGCAGCGCCCAGTTGTGCTCGGCATTTTTCGCGAAGCCCAGGCCCGGGTCGAGGATCAGCTGTTCGGGCTTCACGCCCTTGGCCAGGAACTCGTCGCGCAGGGTGCGCAGCTCGGCGAGCACCTCGGCCACCGGGTCCCCGTAGTTCGCCTCGTGCACCATATTCGCGGCGGTGCCGCGGCGGTGCATCAGCACGTAGGGGACCCCGGTTTCGGCGATCAGTTCCGCCATGCCCTGCTCATAGGTCAGCCCGGAGACATCGTTGACCAGCTGCGCCCCGGCGGCGATGGCCGCGCGGGCGGTGGACACGTGCATGGTGTCCACGGAGATTACCGCGCCGGCCTTGGCCAGCGCCTCGATCACCGGGATGATGCGCGCCTGCTCCAGGGCGGGATCCACGTCCTTGGCTCCGGGACGGGTGGATTCCCCGCCCACGTCGATGATGTCGGCTCCGGCGTAGAGCAGCTTCAGCCCGTGGTCCAGCGCCTTGTCGGTGCCCAGGAACTCGCCGCCGTCGGAGAAGGAGTCCTCGGTGACGTTCAGGATCCCCATCACCAGGGTGCGCCCGGTTGGCAGGTCCGCGAAGCTCTTCCGCTTCGACTTGCGGATCACGGTCAGCGGACTGGTGGCCGGGCCGGTGCCCGGGATGGCTCCAAGTGACATAATTGCTACCTTCCGAGGATCAGGCTCATGGCTTCGGCACGGGTTGCGGTCTCGCGCAGCTGTCCGCGCACCGCACTGGTGACGGTCTTCGCGCCGGGCTTGCGCACCCCGCGCATCGACATGCACATGTGCTCGCATTCGATCACGACGATCGCGCCGGTGGGTTCGAGGTGTTCGACGAGCGCATCGACGATCTGGGTGGTCAAGCGCTCTTGCACCTGCGGGCGGCGGGCGAAGACCTCGACCAGGCGCGCCAGCTTGCTCAGACCGGTGACCTTGCCGCCGCGGCCCGGAATGTAGCCGATATGCGCGGTGCCGTAGAACGGGACCAGGTGGTGTTCGCAGGTGGAATAGAACGGGATGTCCTTGACCAGCACCAGTTCGTCATGTTCGATGTCGAAAGTGGTGGACAGGTGTTCGGCGGCATCCTGATGCAAACCGGCGAAGAATTCGGCGTAGGCCTTGGCTACCCGCTTCGGGGTGTCCAGCAGGCCATCGCGGTCCGGATCTTCGCCGATCGCTTCGAGGATTTCGCGGACCGCCGCGGCAATGCGCGGCTGGTCGATCTCATTGACTTCAATCACGACTTCGATCCTAGTCGGTCGAACGCGCCGCGCGCTCCTTGGGGCTTAATACCGGGCCTTGTTCGTGGACCGGACGCTCGTCGTTGCTCAGCCACACGTCGCGCTTGTCGCGCTTGACCAGATCGACGAAGAGCTCGGCGATTTCCTTCTGGTTCAGCGTTTCGTACTCCAGCAGGGCCAGCGCGAGGCGGTCCAGCACGTGGCGGTTGGCGGTCAGCGCCCAGTAGGCGTCGTCATGCGCCTGCTCGATGAGCGTGCGCACCTCCTCGTCGACCAGGTGGGCCATCTCATCGGAGTAGTCCCGGCTCCCGGTGCCCATGCCCTGCGCGGCGGCCGAGGAGGCCAGGCGCACCGCGCCGATCTTCTCGCTCATGCCGTATTCGGTGACCATCTTGCGTGCGGTGTCGGTGGCCTTCTCGATGTCGTTGGACGCGCCGGTGGAGGGATCGTGGAAGACGATCTCCTCGGCCACGCGGCCGCCCATGGCGTAGGCCATCTGGTCCAGCAGTTCGTTGCGGGTGATCGAGTACTTATCGGACTCCGGGACCACCATGGTGTAGCCCAGGGCGCGGCCGCGGGGCAGGATGGTGATCTTGGTGACCGGTGCGGTCTGGTTCATCGCCGCGGCCACCAGCGCGTGGCCGCCTTCGTGGTAGGCGGTGACCTTGCGCTCGTGCTCGTCCATCAGCCGGGTGCGCTTCTGCGGCCCGGCCATCACCCGGTCGATCGCTTCGTCCAGCGCGCGGTCATCGATCAGGTTTGCGTTCGAGCGGGCGGTCAGCAGCGCGGCCTCGTTGAGCACGTTGGCCAAATCCGCGCCGGTGTAGCCCGGGGTCTTCTTCGCCACCGCGTTCAGATCCACCGTGGCGTCCATCGGCTTGCCGGCCACGTGGACCTTCAGAATCTGTTCGCGGCCCTTCAGATCCGGTGCCTCCACCGGGATCTGCCGGTCGAAGCGTCCCGGGCGCAGCAGCGCCGGGTCCAGCACGTCCGGACGGTTGGTCGCGGCGATCAGGATGACGTTGGTGGAGGCGTCGAAGCCGTCCATCTCGACCAGCAGCTGGTTCAGCGTCTGCTCGCGTTCGTCGTTGCCGCCGCCGATGCCGGCGCCGCGGTGCCGGCCCACGGCGTCGATCTCATCAACGAAGATGATCGCCGGGGAATTGGTCTTGGCCTGTTCGAACAGGTCGCGCACGCGCGAGGCACCCACGCCGACGAACATCTCGACGAAGTCGGAACCCGAAATCGAGTAGAACGGGACCGCCGCCTCGCCGGCCACGGCCTTGGCCAGCAGCGTCTTGCCGGTGCCCGGAGGGCCGTAGAGCAGCACGCCCTTGGGAATCTTCGCGCCCACGGCCTGGAATTTGGCGGGCTCCTGCAGGAACTCCTTGATTTCGTGCAGTTCCTCCACCGCCTCTTCGGCGCCGGCCACGTCCACGAAGGTCACCTGCGGCATATCCTTGGTGATCAGTTTCGCCTTGGACTTGCCGAACTGCATCACCTTCGAACCGCCACCCTGGCTGCGCGCCAGGATGAACCAGAAGATGCCTGCGATCAGGATGAAGGGGATAATGATGCCGAGCATCGAGAGCAGCCAGTTGTTTTCCACCGGCTGATCGGTGAACTTGCTCAGCTGCGCGTCGTTCATCGCGTCGACCACCTGGTCGGCGCGGGGTACGGAGTAGTAGAAGGAAATCTTCTTTCCCTTGTCCACTCCGTCGACGTTCAGCGCGTCGCGCAGGGTCAGGTCTACTCGTTGATCTCCGTCGAAGATCTTCGCTTCGGTGGCGTTACCGCTGGTGAGTTGGTTCAGGCCCACGGAGGTATCCACTTGTGCCGAACCGTTGCCGAATACCATCGGCAGGAACAACACCATCGCGGTCACACCGACCAGGACCCAAATGATCCAGCTGTTAAAAATCTTCTTAGTTTTCATCGACCCGAAAGGTCCCGTACCTTTCGCATCCCCCTCACGCGTTCTGCCGGCGTCCGGGCAACGCCACCTTCGATTCAGTTCAACGCCTAAGCGGCGTTAAAAGTTCCCTACTCGTAGATGTGCGGAGCCAAGGTGCCCACGCAGTCCAGGTTGCGGTACTTTTCCGCGTAATCCAAGCCGTAGCCGACAACAAATTCGTTGGGAATGTCCATGCCGACGTATTTCACGTCGATTTCCACCTTCGCCGCTTCCGGCTTGCGCAGCAGGGTGCAGATTTCCACCGAGGCCGGGCCGCGGGATTCCAGGTTTGCCTTCAACCAGGACAGGGTCAGGCCCGAGTCGATGATGTCTTCGACGATGAGCACATGCTTGCCCATCAAATCGGTGTCCAGGTCCTTGAGAATACGCACCACGCCGGAAGACTGGGTTCCGGAACCGTAGGAGGAGACCGCCATCCAGTCCATGGACAGGTGGGACTTCAGCGCGCGGACCAGATCCGCCATGACCATCACCGCACCCTTGAGCACGCCGACAACGAGGATGTCGCGTCCCTCGTAATCCTTGTCGATCTGTGCGGCCAGGTCATCGATGCGAGCCTGGATTTCTTCCTTGGTATACAGTACGTGCGCGAGATCGGCCTTGACTGTGTTCGAATCCACGAGGGTTCTCCTGATTCTCAGAGGTGGGGTACTCAACTAGAGTGCCACATTTAGTTTAGTGTTGTTGAGCTTGTGGTCGTGAAAACTATCACCGAGGAGCGCCGCAGCGCGCTGATCTTGCCTTCGAGCTGCACCGGACCGTCCGAACGGGACTTGCTCGCCCCCACCCCGGCCAGCGCGCACAGGGCCGCCGTGCGCTCGCTGCCCAGATTCAGCGCCCCGGCGTCGGCGGCGGCCAGACGCAGCACCCTGGAGGCGATGGCCTCGGGAAAAGTGGCAAGAATCCGCAAGTCCACCCCGGCGGCGCTGCGTGCCTGCGCCCAGGCTCGGCCGGCCCAGGAGTCCAGCGCGTCTGCGTCCGCCGCCGCCAGCGCCGCGGTGCGGGCCAGCGCCTCGGTCAGGTGCCCGCCGAGCTGCGCACGCAAAAACGGGAGCACCTCGTGGCGGATGTGGTTGCGTCGGTAGGCGGTGTCCGCATTGCTCGGGTCTTCCCAGTACTCGACGCCGGCCCGCGCGCAGATGTGCTCGGTGTCTTGGCGGGTCAGCTCCAGCAGCGGGCGGGCGTAGGGGCCGCGCGAGACGGGTATTCCGGCCAAGGACCTGGTGCCCGAACCGCGCAGGATCCCCAGCAGCACCTGTTCGGCCTGATCGTCTTTGGTGTGCGCGAGCAGCAGGCGTTGCGCCCCGGTCTGCTCCATGGCCTGCTCGAAGGCCGCATATCGGGCGGCCCGGGCGGAGGCCTCGTCCCCGGCGGTGTGCACCGTCTTGAGCAGCACCTCCTCCAGGCCCAGCGCCTGGCATTGCGCGGCGGCGCGCGCCGCCACCGCGGCGCTGCCCGCTTGCAGGCCATGGTCCACGATCACCACGGCGAAGCGGATCCGCTCGCGCAGCTGGCTGGCGGCAACGGCCAGCGCCAGGGAATCGGCCCCGCCCGAAACGCCGAGCAGCGCGAATTCTCCGGCCTGCGCCGCCACCGCGTTGCGGGCCAGGTCGATCGGCCGGCTCATCGGGTGCGGGCCAGCCAGCGTGCGGGGTTGTCGAGTTCCGCGGAGCTGGGGAACAGTTCCCGGTCGGTGAAGATCTCGTTGAAGCCGGCATAGCCGATCTCGTCCACCAGGTGGCGCACGAACTTCGCGCCGCGCTCGTACTGGCGGGCCTTGGCGTCCATGCCCAGCAGCTTGCCGATCCAGCTGGCCCAGGGCGAACGGTTCTTGCCGCGGGCGGTGAAGCGGTTGCGGATGGTCTTGATCGTGCGGATCGAGCTGACATCGTTCATCACGACCATTGCGTGGCCTTCGAGCACCGACATGATGCTGGTCAGCTCGCCGACCTCGCTGCGCATGGTTTTGATCCGCGCCCCGATGTCGTTCATCGAGTTGGTCTTCCCGCCCAGCGGCTCGAAGACCTCGGCCAGGGTCTGCTTCATCACCCCAGGGATCCATGGCGCATGTTCGAACTGCAGCCGGTGGGTCTGCTCGTGGGTGGCGATCCACAGGTAGAAGTCCCGCGCGTTCAGGTTCAGCTCGCCGCGGATCTGGGTGATCGTCGGGGCGTTGAGCAGCAGCCGGGGGCCGGCGAACGGGTCGAATTGCCCCAGCACCCGGGGGCCGAGCACCGAAAGCACCGCACCGAGTTCCGCCCCGGCGATCAGCGGCAGGGCGGTGGGGGTTTTGGGCAGCTCGGGAAGCATTGCGGCGAAGTTCTGGCTGACCGCCTTGGCCCATCCGGCGCGGTCCACCACGAGGGTTTCGGAGGGTGCGGTGGAGGTCAGCTGCGAGATCCGTTCGGCCTCGGTGAGCCCCTGCCCGCCGGCGATGCGCAGTTCTTCCACGATCCGCGCCGCCTGTTTGCCGCTCAGCGCCGGCCCGGCGGGCATCAGCGTTTTTGCGGTGCTTACGGCGAGATCCCAATCGATGAACTGGCTCATGTAATTCTCCTACCGGCACCCACAGCCGCGCAGGGCGGTGACTGCCTGGTCGATGGTTGGTTTATGTGGTGCCAGCGCCCCGTTGGGCTGTGCGGCAAAGATGCTGAAAGCGATCAGCCGCCCGTCTTCGGTCAGCGTCATCCCGGTCAGCGTGGCCACCCCGGTCAGCGAGCCGGTTTTCGCCCGCACCAGCCCGAGCGTAGCGGCGGCATCGAGCCGGTTCATCAGGGTGCCGTTGTATCCAGCGACGGGCAGCGAGTAGACCAGTTCGCGCAGTTCGGGTTTTCCGCTGGTGGCCGCGGCGCGCAGCAGCGTGGTCAACGCGGCCGGTGAAATTTGGTTGGCTGCGGCCAGCCCGCTGGTATCCACCAAGGATATGCCGGTGGCGCCATATGTTTGTGCCACCTGCTGCACGGCCAATCCGGCCTGCTTCGGGTCCAGGCCCTGGCGCACCGCGACCAGCCGGCCCATGGCTTCGGTCAGGTAGTTGTCCGAGACCAGCAGCATGTGCTTGATCTGCACGCGCAGCGGGGCGGAGAGCACCTCGGTGAGCTGTTCCCCGCCCTCGTAGGCGCCGCGTCCGCCCGTGCTGACCTTCACCTGCTTGCCCAGCTCGGCGGCGAAAACCTTGCGCACCTGCTGGGCGGCGTCTGACTGATAGGCCGAGCGGGTGCTTTCGGCGGCGCGTCCGGCGTAGTGCGCGATCGGGTATACCGCGCCGATGTTATTCGAGGTGAACAACGACCTATCCCAGGCCGGGTTCGTCTGCGCATCGCCGAAGAGCGAATCGTCGAGCCAGAGCTCCACCTCGCCGATGCCGCGATCCTCCAGCGCCTTCGCGGTTTGCGCCGCGAGAGTGGCCAGGCCCGCGTAGCCCTTGGGGTGCGCGGGGTCGGACTCGCCGTCGCCCAGCAGCACATCCCCGCCGCCGCGCAATACCAGGGTGTGACCGTCTAGCCACACGCTGGTGGACAGTTGGTGCTCCCCGCCGAGGGTATCCAGCGCGGCCAGCGCAGTGGCCACCTTCAGGCTTGAGGCCGGAGTTCCGGGAGTTTGCGCATTCTTGTCGTAGAGCACCTTGCCGCTGGCCACGTCGACCACCTGGGCATTGAAGGAGGTCTGATCCCCCTTGGTGCCCAGGATCGCATCCAGTTGCGCGGCGAGCACCGCGCTATCGGGCAGGGGAGCTTCGGGATCCAGATCCTTGACGGTGACCGGCGCGGCGTCCGGAGCGGTTGCGCTGGCACGGACGTAGTGCGCCTGCGGTTCACCGGTGAAGCTGCGCGGAGCGCTGAACATCGCCACGGCCATGCCCACCACTGCCAACAGCGCCACCGCAAGCGTCAGCACGCGTCTTACGGCAGTGTTCATGTGAGCATGTTCCTCTCGCGGGTTTAGCTACTTATGCCCCCGGGGGCGATACGCTTATTAGCGGATATCCCTAAGACTAGTTTAGGAGTGTGCTTTTTATGAGCCACGACGTGACCATCGAGATCCCAACCGGATCACGCGTCAAGTACGAAATCGACCACGAGACCCATCGCTTGCGCCTGGATCGAGTGCTCTTCACCTCCATGCAGTACCCGACCCACTACGGCTACTTCGACGACACCCTGGGCGAAGACGGCGATCCATTGGACGCCATGGTTTACATCCCGGGTGTCGATTTGATCCCGGGCGTCATCGTCGAGTCCCGCCCCATCGGCGTTTTCAACATGACCGACGATGGCGGTGGCGACGCGAAGCTGCTGTGCGTGCCGACCGACAAGCGCTTCGACCACATCAAGGAACTCGAAGACATCGATCAGTGGCTGATCAAGGAAATCGAGCACTTCTTCACCCGCTACAAGGACCTGGAACCGGGCAAGTGGGTCAAGGCCGAGGGCTGGGAGGGCCGCGCGGCCGCCGAGGCCGAACTGGCTCGCTCCATCGAGCGCTTCAAGGCCTAGTTCTCCACCGGTGTTGCCGCTTCGGCGGCAATGGGGGTCCGATTCATCGCTTCCAAGCGGTGGCCGGGCCCCATTTCCGATTAAGCCGGCAAGTGCCCGGGCTTCCGCGCCGCGCAACGCACCTCAGGCCACCGTCTTCCAGGCTTCGACCAACTGCGGCACAGCCCGAGCCAGGCTTTCGCCATCGAGGGCGTAGGGCACGCGCAGCCAGTGGTCCAGGCCGTGGTCCTGAACGGCGAAGGTGGCCCCGGGACTCAGCACCAATCCCGCCTTCCGGGCCTGCGCCGCCAGGGCCGCGGACCTGGGCGCCGGGAGATTGCACCACAGCGACATTCCGCCGCCGGGTTTCTGGATCTTCCACTCGGGCAGTTCGGCTCCCAAGGATCCGTGGAGCCAGTCACGGCTGGCGCGCAGACTGGCGCGCGTCGGCTCGTCTAGGCCCGCCCGTTCGGTGATGAGCATGCTCAGCACCAGCTGTTCCAGCACCGGTGCGCCGAGGTCGATGGTGGCCCGGACCTGGTTGATGGCCCCCACCAGCGCTCGCGGCGCCCTGATCCAGCCCAGCCGCAGGCCGCCCCAGTAGGTTTTGCTGGCGCTGCCCACGGTAATCAGGTTCTCGCCGAACTTCGCCATCGGAAATACCGGCGGCCGCTCGTCCAGCCACAGCTCGGCGTTCGTCTCGTCGATGATCCCCTGGACGCCGTGGCGGGCCAACGCCCGGGCCCAGCGCTCGCGTCCCTCATTCTCCAGCAGGGTACCGGTCGGGTTGTGGAAGTCCGGCAGGCACAGCATGGCGCCGATCCCGCCGCGGGCCAGAGCGGCTTCGATGCCCGCCACGTCGCTGCCCTCGGGCCCGATGGGCATCGCGAGCATGCGCGCTCCGTGCTGCCGCAGGGAGTTCACGGAGTTCGGGTAGCTGGGGCTTTCGGCCAGCACCCGGGCTGAGCGGGCCAGCACCGCCCGGGCCGCGGTGGCCACCCCCGACAGCGCGCCGGCGGTCACGATGATCTGCTCGGGGCCGGTGGGCAGGCCGCGGCGGGCGTAGTCTTCGGCGATCGCCTCGCGCAGCAACGGAAGGCCCAGCGGGTAGTAGCCCATCCCGCCGATGTAGCCGGGCAGCTGATCGAGGGCGCGTTGGTAGTAGCTGGCCAGGCCCAACGGAGCAGTAGGCGCCCCGCAGGTGAGGTCGATTCCACCGGGCGGAAGCGTTTCCTGCACGCCCACCGCCAACGGCTCGGCGCCTCCCCCGACCTCACCGCCGGGAATCCGGATCCTGGTCCCCGAGCCCTGCCGGGCCTCGGCGAAGCCGCGTTCGCGGAGCTCCTGATAGGCGCGCGTGATTGTGGTGCGGCTCATTCCGAGCTCGGCCACCAGCTCGCGCTCGCTGGGCAGCATGGTTCCATGGAGCACCCGGCCGTTGACCACCAGTTGCCGGATTCCCTCCGAGAGCCAGCTGTAGGCCGCTTGCTCGCCCGCCCGCTGCCCGAGCATCCCGCTCAATCGCCGGGCGGGCAGATGGCGTTGGTTCACTGTCATAGGTCCAGTGTGCACTAATTGGCACTTTTTTTGAATGCCATTTGCCGAGATGATTGATTCATGGCAACTTTCAGCTCCCCCAAATTGGCCCGCCTGACACCCCTGGCGCAGCTTCGCGCCGGGCGGCTTCCGCGGCGCCTCATCCAGCTCTTCGTGGGCCTGACCCTTTTTGGCCTGGCCATGGCGGGCTTTGTCCGTTCGGGACTGGGCCTGGCCCCATGGGATGTGCTCCATTACGGCGTGACCCTGCACACCGGCCTCAGCCTGGGCACAGTGGTGATCCTCTTCGGCTTCCTCGTGCTGCTGCTCTGGATCCCGCTGCGCCAGATGCCCGGCCTGGGCACCATCGCCAACGTCATCTGGATCGGCGTGGCCGCCGACATCGGACTGGCCGTGATTCCGCAGGCAGATTCCCTCCCCACGCAGCTGGCCCTGTTCGCCGGCTCCCTGCTGGTGAACGGGTTCGGCGGCGGGCTCTATATCGGCAGCCAGCTTGGCCCGGGGCCGCGCGACGGACTGATGACCGGGCTGCATGCGCGCACCGGAGTCAGCCTGCGCCTGGCGCGCACCGGAGTCGAAGTCAGCGTGCTGGCCATCGGCTGGCTGCTGGGCGGCATCGTCGGCTTCGGAACTCTCTTGTATGCGGTGGCCATCGGACCGGTCACCCAGCTCTTCCTGCGCTTCTGCATCGTCGAGCTGCGCGCGGAGCACCCCGCCGAGGAAGCGCCCACGCCCGCCGCTTAGCGGGAGGTGACCGGAGTTTCGCTGCATACTTGGGATTGTGAATCGCCTACCCTGGATCGGCGCGGCGGTTCGGCCCCTGATTTTTCGAAAGGCCATCCATGCTCGCCACGCTCGACCTGCCCACCCCGCTGAACTCCGAGGTGCTGCTGCGCCGCGCCGAACCGGCCGACCTTCCGGCAATGCGCCGGCTCTTGGCCGACGATGCGCTTGGCGCCGCCCGCGAAGCGACGGCCGATTCCGCGGACTATGCGCAGGCCCTGGAGCGGCTGCTGGCCGATCCGGGCAACGATCTGGTGCTCGGCGAACGCGCCGGCGAGGTGATCGCGATGCTGCAGTTGACTTCCATCCCCGGGATCTCCCGGGGCGGATCCGTCAGGCTGAACGTGGAGGCGGTCCGCGTGCGCTCCGATTCCCGCTCGACGGGCCTGGGCTCGGCGATGCTGCGCTGGGTGATCGACGCGGCGGCGCCGGCCTGCGCCGCCGGGCTGGTCCAGCTCACCTCGGATGCCTCGCGGGCAGAGGCGCACCGCTTCTACGAGCGGCTGGGCTTCACCGCCTCGCATCTCGGATTCAAGCTGCGGCTGGACCGCTAGCGCCCGAGCGCCTGCTCCAAAACCGGCTCTTCGGGCAGGCTTTGGACATCCTTCAACCTGCGTTCCACCGCCCGGGTTCGGGTTCCGACTTCCTTGACGGTGTTCTGCGCGGTGCTCAACTGCTTCTCCAGCTTGTCCCATACGTCCCCGTACTTGCGGAACTCGGCCTTCGCCGCGGAAAGCACCTGCCAGACCTCGCTGCTGCGCTTTTCGATGGCCAGGGTCCGGAAGCCCATCTGCAGCGAATTGAGCAGGCTCATCAGCGTCGTCGGGCCGGTGACCAGCACCCGGTGTTCGGTTTGCAGCCGGCTGGCAAGTCCCGGGCGGCGCACCACCTCGGCGAAGAGCCCCTCGGTGGGCAGGTACATGATCGCGAAGTCCGTGCTGTGCGGCGGTTCGATGTACTTCTCGGCGATCTTCTTCGCCTGGATGGTGATGGCCCTATCCAGCGCCTTGCTCGCCGCATCGAGCTGCAGCTTGTCGCCCGATTCCTGGGCGTCCAAAAGCCGCTCGTAGTCTTCCTGCGGCAGCTTCGAATCGATCGGCAGGTATACCGGCTTCTCCTCACGCCCGGGCATGATCACCGCGAACTCGACGCTGTCGCGGCTCTCGGGCCGAATCACCACGTTCTGCGCATACTGCTCCGGGGTGAGCAGGTCTTCCAATTGGCGCGAGAGCTGCACCTCACCCCAGGTGCCGCGGCTCTTCACATTCGTCAGCACGCGCTTGAGCCCGCCGACGTCCGCGGCCAGATTCTGCATTTCGCCCAGCCCCTTTTGCACCTGCTCCAAGCGCTGGCTGACAAGCTCAAAGGATTCACCGAGCCGCTTCTCCAAGGTCCCTTGCAGCTTCTCGTCGACCGTCTCGCGCATCTTCTCGAGCTTCGACTCGTTGCCCACGCGCAAGCGCTCTAGTTCTTCGCGCAGCGCACTGTGCAGCTGGCGGTGCATGTGCTGGTTCGATTCGTTCAACGCGGTGATCTTCGCATCCACGGTGGCGCGGATCGTTTCCAGCCGCTGCTCGCTGTCCCGGCGCACCTCGTGCAGCGAATCGCGCAGCTCGGCGCGTTGCGCACCCAGGTCCTGGCGCAGCTCGCCATGGGTTGCGCGCACCGCCGCGGCAATCTGCGCCTGGTCGTTCGAACCGGTCCGCCGCACGATCAGCAAGAGCGCGCCGACAACGAGCAGGATATTGAGTAGCACAAGCACCAACAGCACAATAGTCATAGCTCAAGAGCTATCAGCACCATCGGACATAATAGGCCGCAACCGGCCTCAGCGCTGGCTTTCAAGAGCTTTGAATAACTCGGATTCCACGCCCATGATGATTCGATCTCCCGGGTGCGTATCGCGTAGAAATTTCTCCACCGTAGCCAGATCCGTGGAGATGCAACCCCAGGTTTCGCGCAGTCCCGCATGGAGGAATATCGCGAAGCTCCGCCCGTGCACCGGCCGAGCGTCGGGCGCTCGGTTGTAGTTGACAACGGCTGCCTGCTGGTAGTCCCCGGCCTGCATATATCGCCAGAGCGGTTCGTCGGGAAACTCGCCCGCTCCCTCAAAATAGCTGTTAAAGCGCCGCCCCTCGCGCCCACCCCAATAGGAATCCTCGGTGAGCTCACGGTAGCCAAGGCTCGTTCCCGGATTGCTTCGACCAAACGCTTCGGTGACGCTATAGGACCCGGTTGGTGTCTGCAGAGAATTGACATACACGGGACCGGGTCTGGCAAAACCGGCGCTGCCGGCAAAGCCCCGGGCATTCCACTGCTGCGTGTAACCATCGCGGCCGAGCAGACAATTGGTGATGGTTACCTCGGTTTGTCCATAGGCCGGTGCCAGCACGAAGGTGACGCGCTGGCTCAGTTCAAGTTCCGGCTTCAACCGGTGGATCGATGCGCAGGGCCCGCTTTGGGCCGGCGACCGGTCCGGCAAATCGCGGTGAGGAGCCCCGGCTGCCAGCGCAAGCATGCCGACCAGCAGGGCACCCATCAACCGTTGTTGTAGCTTCATGCAATGATCTTCGCAGAACCAGGGGCCATGCTGTGCACGTAGCGGCCGCTGTCGAATTTGGAGGAACTTCTCAGCTCTGCTGGCCACCAAAAGGAAATATTCATCTCACTAGTACGGATGACCTAGGGTGAATGCCTGCTGATCGAAATTATTCGAATGCTCAGCCGCTCCGAAGCCCGCCGCGAGCGCGCCGAGTTGACGCACGCGGCAAATAATTGCAATGATTTTATTTAGTGGCTCACGCCAGTGGAGGCTCCTGACCATGGGGATGGGCAGGAAGAGTTCCACGCGGCGCGAGTTGGCTTCGCAGAGTTTAACCACCGGCGAAGCGCGATTGCTGGGGAGCAATCGCCCGGAGCCATTCCGGTTCACAACATAACAATGATCCTTGGGGGAAAATTGATCGATTGGGACTATTCCGCGCGCTCCGGCGCCTCGTCGGACGTTATTCCGGCAGCACACAAATTTGACTCCTCGGCAGTCGAGAATCCGGCGGACAGCGAAACAGCACTCTTTGCGAGCACCGCACCGGCTCCCGCGCGGACCCTGGTCGATATCATCACCACGACCATGGAGGTCTACCCTTCGGCGCTGGCCCTCGACGACGGAACCTGTGCGCTGAGCTACGCCCAGTTGCGTGTTGAAACCGAAGAATTAGCCAAACGACTGTGGGCCATGGACATCGGCGCCGGGGACCGCGTCGGGGTGCGGGTGCCTTCGGGTTCCAAGAATCTCTACGTCGCCATTTTGGGCACCCTCTTCGCCGGGGCGGCCTACGTCCCGGTGGACGCCGACGAGCCCGAGGATCGCGCCACCACGGTGTGGGAGGAAGCCGGAGTCTGCGTGGTCATCGGCGAGAACCTGGCCATCACCCACCGCGCGGGAGTGCGCACGCAAGGCAATAGCCCGTTTCCCACCCCGGTCGATGACGCGTGGATCATCTTCACCTCCGGTTCCACCGGAAAGCCCAAGGGCGTGGCCATCACCCACCGATCGGCGGCCGCCTGGGCCGATGCGGAGGCCGAGATGTTCCTCCAGGATGCCCCGCTGACCCGCGGGGACCGGGTGCTGGCCGGACTTTCTGTCGCCTTTGACGCCTCCTGCGAGGAAATGTGGCTCGCCTGGCGCCACGGGGCCTGCCTGGTTCCGGCGCCGCGGGACATCGTGCGCTCCGGCGCCGACCTCGGCGACTGGCTCGGCGAGCGCAAGGTCACCGTGGTCTCCACCGTTCCCACGCTCGCAGCCCTGTGGCCGGCGGAAACCCTGGAGAATATCCGCCTGCTGATTTTCGGCGGCGAAGCGCTCCCGCCGGAGCTGGTCGAGCGCCTGGCCGGTCCAACCCGCGAGGTTTGGAACACCTACGGGCCGACCGAAGCCACGGTGATCGCCTGCGGAGCGCCCGTGGCTGGCGGTGGTCCGGTCAGCATCGGCTTGCCGCTGCGCGGCTGGGACCTGGCCGTGGTTGACGCCGAAGGCTTTCCGGTGCCCTGGGGCTCGGAGGGTGAGCTGATCATCGGCGGCGTGGGCCTGGGACGCTACCTCGACCCGCAGAAGGACGCGCAGAAGTACGCCCCGATGCCGACCCTGGGCTGGGAGCGGGCCTACCGTAGCGGGGATATGGTCCGCGCCGAGCGCGACGGGCTGCTTTTTGTGGGCCGCGCCGACGAGCAGGTCAAGCTCGGCGGGCGCCGCGTGGAACTCGGCGAGATCGACGAGGCGTTGGCGGCGCTGCCCGGCGTGGCCCAAGCGGCCGCGGCGGTGCAGTCCACCCCGAGCGGAAATAAGGTGCTGGCCGGCTACCTGGTTCCCGAACTCGGTGCCGCCCTCGACCTGGCGGCCTGCCGATCCCGACTCGCCGAATTCCTGCCCGCCCAGCTGGTCCCCGCGCTGGGGCAGGTCACCGAGCTGCCGCTGAAAACCTCCGGCAAGGTGGACCGCAAGGGGTTGCCCTGGCCGCTCCATGGCGCCACGGAAGAACCGATTGGGCATCGGCTCACCGGCACCGAAGGCTGGGTTGCCGAGATCTGGACCGAGCTGCTCGGCCCGGTGGCTTTGGATGCGGACAGCGACTTCTTCGCCGCAGGCGGCGCCAGCGTGGCGGCGGCCCAACTGGTTGGCGTGCTGCGCACCCGCCACCGGCAGGCGTCCATCGCCGATATCTATAACCGGCCCACCCTCGGCGCGCTGGCGGCACATCTGGACGCCCAGGGAACCACCGAGGCAACGGTCCGCGAACAGCGGCCAACCGGATGGTGGATCGGGTTGGTGCAGGCACCAGTCATCGGTGCCCTGTACTCGATCATCGGTTTGCGCTACGTCACCGGCATGGCATTGGTGTGCTGGATCCTGTTCAACTTCATGGATGCCAGCTGGGTTCCCAACCCGCCGCTGATCCCGCTCCTGGCGGCCTGGGTGGTGCTCTACACCTTGCCCTTCCGGGTGCTGCTGGTCGTGGTTTCGGCCCGCCTGCTGCTCGCCGGGGTGCACGCCGGTGCCTACCGGCGCGGCGGCGGCGTGCATCTGCGCCTTTGGGCGGTGGAGCGCATCGTGACCTTCGCAAAAGTCGAAGCGCTGATGGGCACGCCGCTGGCACCGTGGTACGCCCGCGCCCTGGGCAATAAGATCGGCAAGAATGTGCACCTCGACGCCATGCCTCCCGTCACCGGGCTGGCCCGCATCGGCTCGGACACGGCCATCGAATACGAGGTTGACCTCGCCGGGCATTGGCTCGACGGGGACACTCTGCGCATCGGGCAGATCGACATCGGCCAGCGGGTGCGCATCGGCACCCGTTCAACTGTTAACCCCGGCGCGCGGATCGGCAACGGGGCGGAGATCGAGGCCGGCAGCAGCGTGGACGGAACGGTTGGGCCCAATGAGCTCGTCTCGGGCTCCCCGCTGGAATATGCAGGCGTCGCGGGCGACAGCTGGCCGCAGGCCGAGCCCCGCGCACCGCGCCACGGCTTCCGCGCCGGCCTCGGCGGGCTCTACGCGCTGGGCCTGGGCTATCTGGCCCTGCTCCCGATGCTCTCGGTGCTGCCCGGCGGGCTGCTCCTGTTCTCGCTGATCGATGGCGGCTCCGCGCTGGGCGAAGTGCTCTGGCAGCTGGCCGCTTGGGCACCGGTGTTCATCGTGCTGATGGTGCTCAGCTTCGCCGGCCTCACCGCGCTCAGCGTCCGGCTGCTGGCCCGCTTGCTGACTCCCGGCTTCCACAGCGCCCACGGCCTCACCGCCTGGGCCTGCTGGCTGAGCAACCTGCTGCTGGCCAAGTCGCTGATGTCCCTGTACCCGATCTACGCAAGCATCATCACCCCGCTGTGGCTGCGGATGCTCGGCGCCAAGGTCGGGGCGCACACCGAAATCTCCACCCTGGAAACCATCCCGCACCTGACCACGCTGGGCGACCGCTGCTTCATGGCCGATCACTCGTTGGCCTCCCATCGGCGAGTTCGCGGCCAGTGGCTGCAGCTGGGGCAGGCAACGGTCGGGGCGAAGTCCTTTGTGGGCAACTCGGCCATCGTCGGGCCGGACACCGTGGTGCCGGCCGATTCGCTGATCGCCGTGCTCTCGTCGGCTCCGCAGGACATGCCGGTCGCGTCAAACTGGTTTGGCCGCCCGGCCATGGAACTGCCCCGCCCGATAGACAACGCCGAATCCGCGCTGACCTACAATCCATCGCGAGGGCTGATGGCCGCCCGCGCCCTGGTCGAGCTTTGCCGCATCTTGCCGATGCTCATCACCAGCTGGCTGGCGCTGGGCACCGTCTGGGTACTCTCGGAGATCTTCGACCGGTCCGGGCTGGCACTCACCTTGCTGCTGTCCGGTCCGGTGCTGCTGGGCTCGGCGAGCATCGCCGCATTGACCGCACTCATCGCCAAGTGGGCGCTGGTCGGCCGTTTCCGGGCCGAGGAACATCCGCTGTGGACCTCGTTCATCTGGCGCAACGAGCTGGCAGACGTATTCAGCGAGTCGCTGGCCGTGGCGGGAGTGGTGCGCATGAGCCTGGGCACCCCGATGCTCAATTTATGGTTTCGCCTGCTCGGCGCGCGCATTGGCCGCCGAGTCTGGTGCGAAACCTGGTGGCTGCCGGAGCAGGACCTGATCAGCATCGGCGACGGAGCAAGCATCAACCGCGGCACCGTGCTGCAGACCCATCTCTTCCATGACCGCATTATGCGCCTGGAGGAGGTGCACCTCGGCGCGCAGGCAACATTGGCACCGAACGGGGTGATCCTGCCCGGTAGCCGAATTGGCGATGCGGCGGCAATCGGCCCCTGCTCGCTGGTGATGCGCTCGGAACAGGTTCCCGCCAACGGGCGTTGGCGCGGCAACCCGATCCGCAGCTGGTCCTGAACCGCTTCCCGACATCGAATTTGGAGAGTTATCACATGCACCAGCAGATCGAGCGCGCCCCGAACCCGGCGCCGCAGTCGCGGCTCGCGGGGATCGACGCGGCCCGCGGCCTAGCCCTGTTGGGCATGATCGCCATCCACGTGCTGCCAGCCAGCAGCGAAGCCTTCGAACCCACGCTGATCTGGCGGATCGCCGCGGGCACCTCCGCGGCCCTGTTCGCGCTGCTAGCCGGGGTCGGCCTGAGCCTGGGCGCAAGAACTGCGGGCCATTCGGCGCTCGAACTGGCCGGGGCGCGGGCCGCGCTAGCTACCCGCGCGGCATTCATGCTCTGTTTGGGCCTGCTGCTGGCGCTCATCGATATGCCTGCGTTCATCATCCTCGGCTATTACGGGGTGATGTTTGCCCTGGCCATCCCGTGGGTCTCACGCAGCGCGGCAACCCTCGGCTTCGCGTGCCTGGGCTTTGCTACCCTAGGCACCATTTTCACTTGGCAGCTGGGCGCTTCGCTGCCCCACCTGGATGGCATCGATCCGTCGCTGACCACACTCTTCACCGAACCCGGGGCGACGCTCAGCGCACTGCTGTTCACCGGAACCTACCCGGCGGTGCCGTGGATGAGCTATATCTGCGCCGGCATGGCACTAGGCACGCTGAACTTACGCTCCAAGGATCTGCAACTGCGCCTGCTGCTGACCGGGCTGGGCCTCTGGCTAGCAACCTGGGCCAGCTCGGCGCTGCTGCTCGGCCCCTTGGGCGGCAGGTCTGCGCTGATCAAGTCGACCGAAGGTTGGCTGAGCGCCGCCGAGGTCGATGAATCACTGAGCTTCGGGCTGCCCTCAGGGGTTCCGCTAGATTCCGCCTGGTGGCAGGTGGCGCTCGCCCCGCACTCGAATATGCTCTTCGAAACGCTCAACACCCTTGGCGTCGCGCTGCTGGTTTTCGCCGTCGCCCTGATGCTCGGCCAACGAGTCGCCTGGCTGCTGCGCCCGCTGGGCATCCTCGGCTCGATGACGCTCACGCTCTACACGCTGCACCTGCTGTTGCTGGCCACCGGCTTGGGCGCGCAGCATCCGGCGAGCTCCTGCTCCCTGCAGATCGGCGGCGCACTGCTGTTCGCGGTACTTTGGAAGAACGTTTCGGGGCTCGCCCAGGGCCCCTTGGAGCACCTGGTCGGTTCACTGGCCCGAAACGCTCGCTCCCGGGCGCGCCGACGCCGGCGCGTGGCTCCGTAGCGAAGACGCGCAACGTGTCAAGGATTGCACCGCACCGTGCGGGTAGGCGATACTCGGAGCCGTGGATACCGAACGCGAGCTCGCCGGCCAGGCCCTGTATGAAAGCCGGCTCAAGACACTGAACGGGCTGATGATGCCCGATGCCCCGGCCTGGCAGGAACTGAGCGACGAGGTCCGCGAACGCTGGTGTTCCTACGCGGATGCCGGGCAGAGCTGAACCGCAACCCATGCGCATCCTGGTCACCGGCTTTGAGCCCTTCGGAACCGACACCCACAACGCCAGCGCCGAGATCGTGCGCCGGCTGCCGGCCACGGCCGGCGAACACCAGATCGTGACCGGACTCCTGCCGGTGTCCTTCTCCCGCGCATTCCCGACCCTGGGCGAGTTACTTCGCACACACCAGCCCGACGCGCTGGTGCTGCTCGGCGAGGCCGGCGGACGCACCGAGATCAATCTGGAGCGCTGGGCGGTCAACGAGAACAATGCGCGCATCGCCGATAACGACGGCCACCAACCGGCCGGCGAGCGCATTGCCCCCAACGGTGCACACCGCCGCGAAGCAACGCTGGAAACACCTAGTCAGCTTCGGGTCAGCGAGGATGCCGGCAGGTTCTTGTGCAACCATATCGCCTACCACGCCTACGGTTTGGGGATCCCGGCGCAATTTATCCACGTCCCCGCATGGCGCCCCGGCAACGCGCGGGCGCTGGTTGGCGCGGAGACCGATGACGCCGCCGGGCAGCGCAGCGCTCTGGGCCTGGCGGAGCTGGTCGAGTCGCTCACCGAGTACTTGTTGGGCCTCCGCTTTCGCGGCTAGGCCCGGCACTGGCTACCGTTGAGCCTATGAGCTTGACGAACCTATCCCCGCGCCAGCAGTTTGCCGCCGGCCGGGTCGCGCTGCGCCTGGCGAACCTGTTCGGCGGGCTGCTGCTCTTCGCGTTGGCGATGGCGCTGATGGTGCGCGCCGATCTGGGCGTGGACCCGTGGAACGTCTTCCACCTGGGCATCACCCACCACGTGCCGCTGTCGCTGGGCACCGTGGTGATCCTCGTGGGCGTTCTGATGCTGCTGACCTGGATCCCGATGAAGCAGTGGCCGGGGCTCGGCACCGTGGCCAATGTCTTTGTCATCGGCCTGGCCCTGGACCTCTTTCTGCTCATCCTTCCGCAGGTCTCCGGGCTGGGCTGGCAGATCCTCACGCTGCTCGGCGCGATCGCGATCAACGGGCTGGGCGGTGCGATGTACATCGGCAGCCACTTCGGCGCCGGGCCGCGCGACGGGTTGATGACCGGGCTGCACCTGCGCACCGGGTTGAGCATCCGGCTGGTGCGCACCAGCATCGAGCTGCTGGTGCTGGGCATCGGCTGGCTGCTCGGCGGCCCGGTGGGCCTGGGCACGGTGGCCTATGCGCTGCTCATCGGTCCCGCCACGCAGTTCTTCTTCCGCTTCACCATCATCAAACTAGGCGCCACCGGCGCGCGGATCTGAGGCCAGTTCGCCCAGCGCCGCGATGACCATGGCTTCCACGCCGCGGGCCAGGGTCGGCTCGATCAGCGGGGCGAAATGCGGCGAATGGTTCGCCGCCGCCTTGCCTTCCGCGTAGGCCTGCGGGTCCATTCCGCCGAGCAGCCAGTAGCTGTAGGGCACGCCGAACGCGTCGGGGATCCGGCTGAAGTCCTCCGAGGCGCTCTGCCGGCTGGCGTTGCCCACCGTCCCGAAGTACGCTTCGAAGGCCGCGCTCACCCGCTCGGTGACCGCCTCGTCGTTGGCGGTCAGCGGGAACTGGTCGTAGTACTCGAACTCGGGTTCCACCGGGGAGCCGGCCGCCGCGCACTCCCCGCGGACGATCCGCTCCACCGCGGACGATCCGCTCCACCGCGGCGATCAGCGTTTCGCGCACCGCATTGTCGTAGCTGCGCAGGTTCAGCAGCAGCGTCGCCCTATCCGCGATGATATTGGACTTCGTGCCCACCTGCACCGAACCGATGGTCAGCACCGCGAATTCGCCGGGCTGCACCTCGCGGGAGACCACCGACTGCAGGCGCAGCACGATCGCCGCGGCCAGCACCACCGGGTCCACCGACAGCTGCGGCATCGAACCGTGTGCCCCCTGGCCGTGCACGGTGATGCGGATCGAGTCCCCGGCCGAAAGCACCGGGCCGGCGACGGTCTGCAGGCTCCCGGCCGGCTGCGCCATCACATGCTGGGCGAAGGCCACATCGGGGGCGGGGATCTTGTCCGCCAACCCGTCGGCGAGCATCGCCGCGGAGCCCTGCGCGGTCTCCTCGGCAGGCTGGAAGAGCGCAAGGTACGTGCCGGCCCACTGTTCGCGGTGGTCGGCCAGCAGCTTTGCGGCGCCCAGCAGGGCCGCGACGTGCACATCGTGCCCGCAGGCGTGCATCACCCCGTCATTTTCCGAGGCGTAGTCCAGCCCGGTGGCCTCGCGCACCGGCAGTGCATCCATATCCGCGCGGGCCAGCACGGTGCGCCCGGGGCCGTTATCCAGCACGCCGACCACCCCGGTGCCGCCCACCCGATGCACCCGGTAGCCGAACTCTTCCAGCTTGCGGACCACCAGCGCCGAGGTGCGGGTTTCCTCCAGGCTCAATTCCGGATGCCGATGCAGGTCACGATAGGTCTCATGGATCCATTCCAGTTCCGGGTCGAGTTCGGCCAATACCTTGCGTGCGACGTCCATGGGGCTCCCTTTCAGCAGACAAGACCCAATATATGCCCCCGGCGACCCTGCGGAAAGCATATGTCGCGCTCCCCGGTTGCACTGTAAAACCACCAACTCAAGCAATGCTTGAACCATGTACTCCGATTCGGCTCTTCCCGTCGAGGTCAAGCACTACAAGGTCCACGTGGCCGGCGGCCAGCGCCTCGCGATCGTCATTTTCGCCGGTTGCACGACAAAACCACCGGCTCAGGCAATACTTGAATCATGTTTGTCCTTGCGCTCAGCCCGAAGCCGCGCTCCGTCACCGACGTGCAGGCGGCCGCCGAACTCCTCTGGGACCAACTAGAGCACGTGCACGCCCATGCACCGTTCATGGCGCTCAGCGGCCAGCTCTTGCTTGGCGTGCCGCATGACGCGCAGTCGGCTATCGACGCGATCATGCGCTGTGCCCGGTTGAATTTCTGCCACATCGGATTGGGTGTCGGCACGCTCTATGAGCCGGTCCCGGACCAAGCCGACCTCGTCGAAGGCATCGCCCAGCGCCGCGCCCTGGGTGCGCTGGAGGCCGCCACGCATCGCGGGGAACGCGTGCCGATCAGCGTCTCCTGCGGCGATCCGGACCTGGACCTCGAACTCGAAGGCCTGCTGCGCCTGCTCGGCCATTCGGTGCGCACCCGCACCGAGGCCGAATGGGCGGTGGTCGACCTGCTGACCCCCGGTGTGCGCGGCCAGCAGAAGGCCATCGCCGAGGTCCTGGACATCACCCCGCAGGCGGTCTCCGCCGCGATCGTGCGCTCCGGCTACCACGATGAGATCGACGCCCGTGGCGGCATCGCAAGGCTGCTGGAGCTCGCCGATCAGCATTAAAACCACTATATTCGAAGACATTTTCGAACTAATGCGGTAGAATTATAGTATGTCCGAAGCAATGGCGCGACGACATCGCCCACCAACACCGGCGCTGCATCAGGATTTCGAATCGCTGATGGGTCGGCTGCAGAGCAAACTGGCGTGGATCGAAGAACACGGCAGCGAAGCGGAATGCGCCCAAGCCATTGAGGAACTCGAAGAGCTCATCTCCAGCTACCGCTATCACCAGGCGGCCC
>NZ_JBQSYL010000040.1:0-26138 GCF_052379245.1 Glutamicibacter sp. AOP12-B1-11
CCGGACGAAGATCCAGGTCTAGTTCCTTGGCCAAGGCCTTGGCCGTCTGCCGGGCTTCCTGGGTGTCGGCGGCCAGCAGCCGCGTTGCCGCCTGGGGAGCTTCGGCGGTATCAATTTCGGAGATCGAGAAGCCCTGCGCGGTTGCTTTGGCAGCGAACTGCGATGCCAGCTGATTCACTCGCGCGCCGTTGGTGATTCGCACGGCAGCCTCGCGCGAGCTGGCCGCTGGCGCCGCTTCTGCTTTCGAGCTCTCTTTATCGCCTAGATTTACCGGGGTGTCTGCGCTCAACCGCTCGAAGATCGTGGACGCCTCGGGAGCGGGGACAACGCGGTTGCGGTTCTGCGGAGCCGGCTGCCAAGGCATGGTCATGAAGGTGATTTCCCCGGTGGGCACCGCTTGGATGCGGGTGGCCAAGGAGGCCAGATTGGCCAGCGAGCTGAGTCCCGGATCAACGGTCATCGATGAGGTGACCGCATCCAGGAAGGAATACAGCCGGTCCGGCCGGGTGAGCGTTTCACGACTCGTGGCCCGTTGCACGACGGCCGACATCACCATCTGCTGATGGCCCAGGCGGGCGATATCGCTGCCGTCCCCGACCGCATGCCGGGTGCGGGCCAAGGCCAGTGCGTCTTCTCCCTTGACCGTTTGGTTGCCCGCCGGGAGATCCAGATTCGCCTTGGGGTCCTGCATCTGATCGGCTAGGCACACGTCGATGCCGTCGAGCGCGTCAACGATGGAAATGAAGCCCTCGAAATTGACCTCGATGAAGTGGTCGAGATCCACGCCGGTCAGGGATTCAACGGCGGCGACCGAGCAGGCGGGGCCGTAGTTCAGTGCCGAATTGATCATCCCGTGACCGCCTGCGTAATGTCCGTGGCCGGTATCCTCGCAGGCGGGAATCTCGAGCAATGTATCGCGCGGGATCTGTACCGCGTCGATGCGCTCATTGCCGGCAGCCAGGTGAACGAGCACCATGGAATCGCTGCGCGCCGATCCGTTGTCCTTGCCGAAATCCGTTGAGCTGAAGGTCCGGCTGTCCGACCCCAGCAGGAGGATGTTCATGCCCCGGCTGGAATCGGGTACCCGCTGCTCCGTGGCGCGCATCGCGGCGGTGGAGATATTTCCCTGAAGCCGGAACCAGGCGGCTCCGACTCCGACGACCAGTGCCAGGACCAGCGCCGCGGCGATGATGCGAAAATTGCGCTTGCGTCGCGGAGAATTTTTCCTGGTGGGCGTTGCGGGCCGCTGATGGGTCATAGCTCAGGTCTCCTGCGAAAGTCAGGCGGGAATATCTACACCAGCCGACCATGCAAGGCACGGACCGCGCCAATAGCCAAAGTGCGCGGACCCATGTATTTTCCCTATGGATCTGCCCGCCACCCCGGGCTTTCCGCGGGAGCGCAGATTCCGCGAGATCTGCGTCTCACAGGTGATCCAGGAACTCCTCCAGGGCGGGGTTCTTGAACGAGTCCTTGCGGAAGATCGCACCAATGGGCCGTCCGGCATCGGCGGCCAAGGGAACCTGCAGCCCGCCGAAGACTTCGGCGGTGCTGGCCAGCACCTGGGGAACCATGGTGATTCCGCCAACGGCGATGCTCAGCTGGACCAGAGCGTCGCGCTGCGTGGTGGTGATGATGCGTGGCGCGGTGGCGCCGAGATTTCGGTAGACCTCATCGGTGATCAGCCGGGTGGAAGTCCCCTGCGGCAAGGTGACCAGCGTGAGCCCGCCGAGCAGTTCGGAGTCCAACGCAGTGCGCACGGTATGCGCTAAATCGGTGGAAAGGACCGCCGTAAACCTTTGCTTGCGCACGAAGCGCGTCTGAAGGTCGGCGGGGATCCGCTCGTCCACGCCGAATGCGAGATCTGCGCGTCCCAGGCGTACCGAGTCGATCAGCTGTTCGTGATCCTCGACGCTGACTATTTCGATTTGGATCCCGGGGTGATTGCGGTGGAACGGGCCGAGATATTCCGGAAGGACTCCGGCAATGAGCGAGGGCAGGCCCGCGATGCGCAATGAGCCCGAATCCAGCGACCGGGTTGAGGAAGCCAGCGCGTCGATCGAGGAGATCTCGCGCAGGGCTCGCCGCCCGGCCGGGATGATGCTCCTCCCGGCTTCGGTGAGCAGCATGTTCCGCCCCGCGGCCCGGAAGACCGGCATGCCCAGGGTCTGCTCCAACGCTCGAATTCTGCGTGACAGCGAAGGCTGGGAAATTCCGAGGATATCCGCCGCGGCGGTGAAGGATCCATAGTCCACCACGGTGATAACGGCCGCAATCTGAGCTAGGGAAATATTGCTGGAGTTGAGGTGAGTGGCCATGAATCGGAGGTCCCTTTGAACTATGACTGCATCTGGCGTGATTGCAGGGAAACGCTAGCATGCTCCGGGGCTCCACCGAGCTCCAACACCTGCCTGCGGCATTATCTGGGGGAAGGCGCAGGAGCGTTGGCGGTGCCTGTGGTGGAGGCGCGGATGACCAGCTTCGGGGTGAAGACAAACTGCTCGCGGACCGCATTTTCGCCCGCTTCGGCTTCGCGCAACAGGACATCGACCGCGGTGCGCCCGATTTCTTCGGCCGGCTGGCGCACGGTGGTGATCGGGACGACCGCCGACTCGGCGAAAGCTATGTTGTCGTATCCGACCAGCGCAATGTCCTCTGGAACCTTCAGCTTCCCGGACATCACAAATGCCTGCAGGATGCCTAGAGCCAGTAGGTCGTTGGCGGCAAAAACACCGTCCGGGCGTTGCCCGGGCGCCATGGCCACGATGCGTTCTCCGGCGGCGCGGCCTTCGATGACGCTCAGCTGCTTGGTTGGCAGATATTCGAGGGATGCATCCGAAGCGCCGGCGATGACCGACTGCGCGCCTTCCAGGCGATGCCGGACCTGTTCGATGCTCTGCGGCCCGCCGACGAAGGCGATGCGCTTGCGTCCCAGCTCGACAAGGTGCTGGACGGCGATTCGGCCGCCCTCCACGTCGTTGACGGAGACCGAGGAGAAGCTGCGGTCGCCGCTTCCGCGGTCCACCAAGACCACCGGGGTGCCGGATTCGCGGATGCGCCAAAGCCGGCTCAGATCGCTGTGCATGGGGGAGATGAGCACCCCCGCGACGCGCTGCTGGTCAAATAGGTCAAGCAGCTGCTGTTCGGTGGTCAGCGAGCTATCGCTGGCGCCCATCAGCACCGTGTAGCCGTTTTCCAGGGCTCGGTGCTGGGCTCCCTGGGTGACGTCCATGAAGAACGGGTTTCGGGCATCGAGGATCACCAGCCCGAAGCTGCGGCTGTGCCCGGCCCGCAGCTGGCGGGCGGCGTCATTGCGCACAAATCCGAGCTTGTCGATGGCCTCGGTGACCTTGCGAACCGTCGCCGGTGCGACGACCTCTGGGCGGTTGAGTACGTTGGAGACCGTTCCGACCGAAACACCTGCCTCGCGAGCGACTTCCTTCACGCTTACCGACACGTAGTTTCCCGCCTTTGCCCCGATGGTCTTCTCCCGAGTATATCGTGCGGCGCCCGCTCGGCTTGCCACAGGGCGCGAGATTGAATGGATTCAATTAATTTTGGCAGATTTTTGGATTCTGCTTGAACTTGAGCCATGTTCTGGTCTAAAGTCGGTGAAGTTCGGTGATTGAAACGATTCATTTTGGGTCGATCATCACCGACTCAGCGTCACAAGCATTCAACGAAGAGGGCAACGCATGAACAGGGTTTGTTTTCAGCTGCAGGTCAAGCCGGACCGGCTGGCCGAATACACCGAACGCCACGCCGCCGTCTGGCCAGAGATGCTGCGGGCAATCAACGACGCGGGACGCCGCAATTACTCGCTCTTTCTTCGCGCCGATGGCTTGCTGATCGGCTACTACGAAACCGCCGACGACGCAGCCGCCCAAGCCGCACTGGATGCGGATCCACGCACCTCGGCCTGGGAAGCGCAAATGTCCGAGTTCTTCATCTCCCTCGACGGGCGCCCCGACCAGGGTGCGCCGCGCCTGAGCGAGGTATTCAACCTCGAAGACCAGCTGGCCCAGCTCTAAACGGCGACACCGGCAAACCAATTCCACCACCGAAGAATGGAGAGATCCATGGGCGCTAAGCTGACCCCCGAGATCCTGACCACCCTTGAACGATTGGCCATCGAAGTCCCTTCCTGGGCCTACGGCAACTCCGGCACCCGCTTTAAAGTGTTCGGCACCCCGGGCACCCCACGCGATGCCTATGAGAAGATCGCCGATGCCGCGCAGGTCAACCGCCTGACCGGACTGGCTCCGGCCGTGGCCCTGCACATTCCGTGGGATAAGGTGGCGGACTTCGGCTCGCTACGCGCCCACGCGAACGGGCTCGGGGTGGAACTGGGAACCATCAACTCCAACACCTTCCAGGACGACGAATACAAGTTCGGCGCGCTGACCCACGAAGATCCGAAAGTCCGCCGCAAGGCCATCGACCACCATATCGAGTGTGTAGACGTCATGGACGCCACCGGCTCCCAAGACCTGAAAATCTGGCTGGCCGAAGGCTCGAACTACCCGGGGCAGGCAGATATGCGCGGCCGCCAGGACCGGCTTTCGGATTCGCTGTCCGAAATCTACGCGCGGCTGACCGGCGAGCAGCGCCTGGTGCTTGAGTACAAGTTCTTCGAGCCCTCCTTCTATCACACCGATGTTCCGGACTGGGGCACCTCCTACGCCCAGGTCGCCGCGCTCGGCGAGCGGGCGTTGGTCTGCCTGGACACCGGACACCATGCCCCGGGCACCAATATCGAGTTCATCGTGATGCAGCTGCTGCGCCTGGGCAAGCTCGGCTCCTTCGACTTCAACTCGCGCTTCTACGCAGATGATGACCTGATCGTCGGCTCCGCCGACCCGTACCAGCTCTTCCGCATCATGGCCGAGGTGGCCCGCGGCGGCGGGCTGGATGTCGATACCCCGATCACCTTCATGCTCGATCAGTGCCACAACGTGGAAAACAAGATCCTGGGCCAGATCCGCAGCGTACTGAATGTGCAGGAAATGACCGCTCGGGCGTTGCTCATCGACCGGGTTGCGTTGACCGAGGCGCAGCTCGCCGGCGATGTGCTGGCCGCCAACGACATCTTCATGAACGCCTTCTACACCGATATTCGCAGCGAACTCGCCAGCTGGCGTGAATCGCGTGGCTTGCCGGGCGACCCGATGGAGGCCTTTCGCGTCTCGGATTACCAGAGCCGCATCGAAGCCGAACGCGCCGGCGGCGTGCAGGCGGGGTGGGGTGCCTGATGACTACGGCACTGACGAAAAAGCGCGGCATCAGCGGCTGGAAAGCCACCATTGCCGTGGCCATGAGCAATTACATCGAAGCCGGGGCAATTATTGCCTTGGCCACCAGCCTGACCCTTTGGCAGGGTGCCTTCGGATTTGATGACGGCATGGTCGGGGTCATCGCGGCGATCTCCGCCAACGCTTTCGGTGCCGCGGTGGGTGCGCTGATCGGCGGCCCATTGTGCGACCGGCTGGGCCGCAAATTCATCTACACCTACGACCTGATCGTCTTCATGGTCGGTGCGCTGATGATTACCTTCGCCGCCAGCACCGTGCTGCTGATTATCGGTGTGATCCTCATGGGCATCGCGGTGGGCGCCGGAGTTCCGGCTTCCTGGACGTACATTGCCGAGGAGGCTCCGCAGGAGTCGCGCGCAGCCCACGTGGGAACCGCGCAGCTGGCCTGGTCCTTCGGACCGGCGGTCGGCTTTGCCCTGGCCATCATGGTTGCACCACTAGGAGTGAATGGGTCCCGGCTGATCTTCTTCCACCTGTTCATCGTCGCCGCCATCACCTGGTGGGTGCGCCGCGGGCTTCCCGAATCCACCCGTTGGAAGCAGCAGCGCGCCGAAGAAATCGCCTCCGGAGCCAAGATCTCCTTCTTTTCCGGCGTCAAGGGGTTGCTGGCCGAACGCAAGAACTGGTCGGCGCTGTTCTTCCTGCTCGGGGTGTATGGATTGTGGAATACCGTGGCCGGCCAGGCCGGCATCTTCCAGCCACGCGTGTACGCGGCGGCCGGCGTCGAATCGGCCACGCAGCAGAACCTGCTGCAGGTTCTGGTCTGGGTGCTCACCGCGGCCGCCACCTACTTCGGCTTCATGAAGTACGGGGACCGCGTCTCGCGCCGCTGGCTGTACTTTGGCGGAGCCGCCCTGGGCGTTGCCGCCTGGGTTGTGCTGATCTTCGCCCCTCCGGGAGCCTTCTCGCTGCTGTTCTTCGCCTGCGCCTGGGGCATTTCCGCCGGTTTGGGAGCCCAAGCCTTCTACGGCCTATGGACCGCGGAACTCTTCGCCACCAAATACCGCGCCAGCGCCCAGGGCGTGCTGTTCATGCTCGCCCGCGTCCTGGTCGGCTTGCTATCCCTGGTTTTCCCGGTCCTGCTTTCCGGCATCGGGCTGGAAAAGCTCGGCCTGCTGATCATCGGCCTGCTGGTAGTTGCCCTGCTGATCGGCACCATCTGGGCGCCGGAAACCCGCGGCAAGTCCCTCGAAGAAATCGAAGCCCAGCGCTACGGCACCAAGATCAACGCCTAATACGACTCAAGGATTGAACACAGACATGTCGAGAGAAACCATGACCATCAGCACCGCAGAACAGCTCATTACCCGTTCAAACCGCCTCGGTGCGGACAAGAAGAACACCAACTATGCCGGAGGCAACACCTCGGCCAAGGGCTTCGCGTCCGACCCGGTCTCCGGAGAACAGGTTGAGCTGCTCTGGGTCAAGGGATCCGGCGGAGACCTGGGCACCCTGACCGAGAAGGGCCTGTCGACCCTGCGGCTGGACCGGATGCGCTCGTTGGCCAAGGTCTACCCGGGCGTGGACCGCGAAGATGAGATGGTGGCGGCTTTTGACTACTGCCTGCACGGCAAGGGCGGAGCCGCACCCTCTATCGATACCGCCATGCACGGCCTGGTGGATGCGCCCCATGTGGATCATCTGCACCCGGATTCCGGCATCGCCATCGCCACCGCTAAGGATGGCAAGGAGCTGACCGCGCAAATCTTCGGTGACAAGGTGCTCTGGGTTGATTGGCGCCGCCCGGGCTTCCAGCTGGGACTGGACATTGCCGCAATCAAGGATGAAAACCCGAACGCAGTCGGCTGCATTCTCGGCGGACATGGCATCACCGCATGGGGCGAGACGTCCGAGGAATGCGAAGCCAACTCGCTGTGGATCATCGACACCGCGGCGGACTATATCCGCGAACACGGCAAGGCCCAGCCATTCGGTGCCCAGCTGCCCGGATTCGAAGCACTGCCGGAAGCCGAACGCCGGGCTCGCGCCGCCGCCCTGGCCCCGACCCTGCGCGGTCTGGCCTCGACGGACAAGCCGATGATTGGCCACTTCACCGACGATGAGCGAGTCCTTGATTTCCTGGCGAGCGAAAAACTAGACGAACTTGCCGCACTGGGCACTTCCTGCCCGGACCACTTCCTGCGCACCAAGATCAAGCCAATGGTGCTGGATCTTCCGGCCACCGCTACCCTTCAGGAGCAGTTGGCCCGCCTGAGCGACCTGCACGTGGAATACCGTGCCGATTACCAGGCCTACTACGAGGCCCACAAGGATGAAAGCTCCCCAGCCATCCGCGGTGCAGATCCGCTGATCGTGCTGATCCCCGGCGTTGGCATGTTCTCCTTTGGCGCCAACAAGCAGACCGCTCGCGTGGCCGGCGAGTTCTACCTGAATGCCATCAATGTGATGCGTGGCGCCGAGGCCCTGTCAACCTACACCCCGATCTCCGACGCGGAGAAGTTCCGCATCGAGTACTGGGCGCTGGAAGAAGCCAAGTTGGCCCGCATGCCTCAGCCGAAGAGCCACGCCGGGCGCATCGCCCTGGTGACCGGCGCCGCGTCCGGCATCGGCAAGGCGATCGCCGCCCGGCTGGCCGCCGAGGGGGCCTGCGTAGTCATTGCCGATTTGGATTTGGCCAAGGCGCAGGCCGCGGCCGCGGAATTGGGCAACGCCGATGTGGCCGTCGGTGTCGCCGCGAATGTGGCCGATGGCGCCGCCGTCCAGGCGGCCATGGACGCCGCGGTGCTCGCCTTCGGCGGTATCGACCTGGTGGTGAACAACGCCGGATTGTCGCTGTCCAAGAAGCTGCTGGAAACCACCGAAGCGGACTGGGACCTGCAGCACGATGTGATGGCCAAGGGCTCTTTCCTGGTCTCCAAGGCGGCGGCCAAGGCGCTGATCGACCAGCGCATGGGCGGAGACATCATCTACATCTCCTCGAAGAACTCCGTCTTCGCCGGCCCGAACAACATCGCCTACTCGGCCACCAAGGCCGACCAGGCCCATCAGGTGCGCCTGCTGGCCGTGGAACTGGGCGAACACGGGGTCCGCGTGAACGGTATCAACCCCGATGGAGTGGTGCGCGGCTCGGGCATCTTCGCCTCGGGCTGGGGCGCCAACCGCGCCGCCACCTACGGAGTGAATGAGGAAGACCTCGGCCAGTTCTACGCGAACCGCACCATCCTCAAGCGCGAAGTGGTCCCGGAAAACGTGGCCGACGCCGTCTACGTGCTCACCGGTCCGGAACTGACCCGCACCACCGGCCTGCACATCCCGGTTGACTCGGGCGTTGCGGCGGCCTTCCTGCGATGAGTTCGTATTTGGGCACCGCGCCGGTTGCGGCGATCGACCTGGGCGCCACCAGCGGCCGAGTGATGCTCGGCCGTCTGGTGGACGGCAAGGTCGAACTCAGCCTGGTGCATCGCTTCGCCAACGGCGCGGTTGCGCTGTCCACGCTGGGAGACGGGGCGGACACCGGGGCGCTGGCCTGGGACATCGACCAGCTGTGGGAAGAAATTCGCCACGGGTTGGCGATGGCCTTCGCCCAGCATCCCGACATCGCTTCCATCGGCGTGGACTCGTGGGCGGTGGACTATGCGCTGCTGAAAAATGGGCAACGTCTGGGGCAGATACGCCACTACCGGGATCCGCGCAATGAGCTCGCCGTCCCGGCGCTGGAAGCCAGCTTTGACCGCAAGGAGTTGTTTGCCCGCAACGGCTTGCAGTTCCTGCCTTTTAATACGGTGTATCAGCTGGAAGCCGAACGGCAAGAATCCCGGCTGGCCCAAGCCGATACGCTGCTCTTGGTCCCGGACTACATCAACTATTTGTTGACGGGAATGGCGCGCAGCGAGTGGACCAATGTCTCCACCACCGGGCTGTTGAACCTGAACTCCGGGACGTGGGACGCGGAACTGAGCGAGCATTTGCAAGTCGCTAGCTTGCTAGCTCCCTTGATTCGCCCAGGTGAAGTGGTCGGAAACTTGCGTGGATCGCTGGCTCGCGAGTTCGGAGCCCACGCTGAGGTCAGGGTGCTCGCTGTCGCCTCGCACGACACGGCAAGCGCCGTGGCGGCCACCCCGTTGGCGAGCGCGCATTCGGCCTATATTTCGTGCGGCACCTGGGGATTGGTGGGGGTTGAGCTCCAGTCGCCGGTGCTTGAGCCACGTGCGCAGGAAGCGGGTTTCACCAACGAGCTGGGCCTCGACGGAACCGTCAGATTCCTGAAGAATGTGACCGGAACTTTTCTGCTCAGCGAGGCAATACGAGAATGGAATGAGCAGGCCGAAACCGACGGCAGCGACAGCGTGAAGCTGGAGCAGCTCTTGGCGCAGGCCGAACAGCTGGGGGTCCCTGGCACGCTCATCGACCCGCAGGCCGATAGCTTCCTGGCTCCGGGGGCAATGCCCGAACGGATCAGCGACGCGGTCATCGAAGCAGGTGGCAAGAAGCCGGAATCCCGAGCTGAGATCATTCGAATCGTGATCGAGTCCCTCGCCGAGAGCTTCGCCACCCAGGCGTTCAGGGCCGCAGCACTTGGCGGGTTTGTGCCTGACGCGATTCACCTTGTGGGTGGTGGTTCGCAAGGCAGTTTGCTCTGCCAGCGTACCGCCGATCGTGCGGGAATCCCGGTCATCGCCGGACCGGTCGAATGCACGGCCCTGGGCAATGTGCTGGTGCAATTGCGTGCCATGGAATCGCGCCCCTGGACCACGGGGGAAGTGCGTGAGCTGGTACGAAAATCTGTTGATTGGGTGAGCTACCAACCCAGGCTGGCAAAAAACTTGGTATGAGATCCGTGTGGGCATCTCGTATCAGCGCTGTTCATTGCCCATGAATAGTGCCAAGACCTAGTGAACGAAGATCTTCTTCATTTGCTAGGTCTTGTACTTTAATGCGCCGTGAGACAAAACTGGCGCAAACGAAGGCAGCCGCAAATTCGGCGGCTGCCTTCGGCGAGTGTGTTGACCGTGCCTAGTTGCCGCGCTGCACAAATACGACAGTATCTTCCAAGGTCGCCGGTTTGCCGTCGGGATCGGTGACCTCGCGTTCGACAATTTCGGCTCGCAGGATTGTCCACGCATTCGAGTCCAGGCTCAGCGATTCCAGCTCGGAATCCGGGGTGGGGAATCGATGCTGAGCCATTTGTTCGTTGGAGGCCCAGGAGGGGGCCGCGGCGTGCGAAACCGCCAGCAAATGCCCGCCCGGGGCTACGAGCGAGGCGGCCTTCTGCATGATTTCTGCCCGCGGAATTTCGAAGGGGGCTTGGAAAAAGCTCAGGGTCACCAGGTCAAATCGCTCTTCGCTGTCCCAGGTGGTGAGATCCTCCGCGATGAAGCTGGCGTCTTTCTCGCTGAGTCCCTGCTCCTTTGCCGCGGAGCGTGCCCGTTCAACCGCGGTCGCAGAAATATCGACACCGGTTGCTTGCCATCCCTTGTTCGCCAGCCAGATGGTGTCTGCACCCTCTCCGCAACCGAAGTCCAGAGACCTGCCCGAGGGAAGATCTGCCACGATCTCGGCAAGCATTTTGTTGACGTTCCCGGACCAGATCCGTTCGGACTGTCCGTAGTGGCTCTCCCAGAAGGCCACCGCGTCCGGTGCTGTGGTGTGGTGGTGTTCGTGCATTGAGTCCCCGCTTAGCGATCATTGAAAGTAATGCCTTCAGCCTAAGGTGATTCCGCGATGCTGGCATCCGAATTTGCCTCACGCGCAAAAAGTGGGATCGCAATCGATGAAATTCACTCGTGGAGAGCCAAAGTTCGAGATAATTCGCACCCCGGTGGATGCGGAGCGAATGAGTGCGAGCCGGGCTCAGCCCGTAGGCTTTAACAAAACGAATCCGCACAAGAACCAAGGACATTTCATGGCCAGCAAAAAGAAGCAGGGCAAGAAGAACTCGGGCGCAGGAAACCCCGCAAAAGCAGCACAGCGCGGCCGCAGCGTCTTCAAAGTCCAGGCAGAAATTTCGGTAGATGCGATGCGCGAGGACTACGCCGCGTGGGTCACCGAAACCGTGCCGGCCTTCGGCGCCGCGGAAGCCGCTCAGATCGCTGAGATCCAGCTGGGCGTGGTGCGCTCGGTCGGCGCCGAATATGCCGAACTGGCGCGCAGCTCCAATCTGCGAGATATCGACCCAGAGCTCTTCGGACAGGTATTCGCCGAATTCTTGGTGAACCTGCCTGAGGGCCTCGAAGCCGAGCCAATCTTCACCGCCTGGCTGGACTACTTCTCCTTCCTGACCTCCCGTGGAACCTGGGAAGGCGGGGAAGAGAACCTCACCGAACTACGTGAACTGCTCGACGACGCGCTGAAGGGTTTCGCCGAGGAAGACGCGGAGCTGTGCGCACTGCTGCGCGGCACTGAACTGTACGCCAAGGTCAAGGCCTTCTCCGAAGCTCTGGGAGACGGCGTGGACATCAGCGCGTTCAGCGAAGCCGACAATGAGGCACGGGTTCGCGTGATGAACGCGGTCGGTGTGGACGCGGCGACGGTGAAGGTCGACGAGCCAGCCCCGGATGTGTTCGCCCACGTCTGGAACGCGGCCATACTCTCAGTTGTTGACCCTTCCGGCGGCAAGATCGTTCGCGACGAAGAGGCCTTCGCGCACTTTGTCGAAGGCGAAGAATCCGAGAGCGCGCAGCTGCTCTTCGAGATGGGCGTCGGCTGCGTGCAAAGCCACCTGATCCCCAACGATGCCTTCACCGAACGCGACGAAGCATTCTTCCTGGTGCTGCGGAATCTGCTGGTCACCGCCGTCACCGGCCGTGAGGCTGACTTCGAAGGGCTACGCCGCAATTGCGGTCCGAAGAACTTCGACGCGGTTCTTCCCGAAGCTCGTGAGGCACTGGCCTCGCTAGCAGCGTTTGGACTGCTTCAGGTCAAGGGCGAAGAGTACGGTGTTGACGAGCGACTGCTACCGGTCATTTCTGCAGGCCTGAGCGAAGCGGAGAGCCTGATCGAAGAATCGGAATAGGCTTGCCGGCTACTCCGGGGAATCCTCCGCTCTGGCGAAAGCAATTTTGATGAGCTGACGCAGAATCTCCATGTCGATATCCTCCAGCTTTTTCACGTAAACACAGCCTGCTCCCTCGGTGTATTTTCCTAGCCGGGGGAGCAGTTGTGCGCCAGCTTCCTGATCTTTCAACCCGTAGATGGACAGTTGCGCCTTGCGGGGAGAGAAACCGGTCTTGAGCCAGATTCCGGTGTTCCTGGAGTTTGATGGTGAGACGTAGGTGTACTGCCCGTAGCCAACAATCGATGGCCCCCACAGAACCGGTTCAGCCCCTGTGACCTCGCGAAAGATGCTGTTGAGCAGTTGGCCGTCTTCGCGTCGTTTTATCGGGGTGGCCGACTGGATGAAGTCCTCCACGCTTGCGTTGGTAGGTCGGGTTTTCGCGGTGCTCACGTGGTCACCGGTTCGGGCGCTTGGAAAATTCGAGAGAGCTTGCGGTATTGCTTGCTGCTCATGGCCAGCAAGGCCACAACCACCATGATTAGTCCCGCGCCGAGGAAGATGAGCGCGATACCTCGTGCATCGCCCTGGCCAACGAGCCAACCGAAGCTTGCATCGCCCTCTTCGGTCTTCATGAACGGAATGATCAGGTACTGGGCCACCGGGGCGATCATAAATGCGGTGATGGGCGCTGCCGCGGCCTCCATCATCTGCGCAAACCCGAAGACCCGTCCCTGCCGCCGGAAGGGCACGACTTTCTGGATCACGGTCTGCTCGGAAGCTTCAACCGCCGGGATCAGGATCATGTACAACCAGATCCCCACGATGTAGAGCCAGGTCCATTCTCGGATGGTGAAGAGCGCACCGAGCATGCCCATCACCACCACGGCCAGCAATAGGGTTCGAATCGGGTTCTTGCCCAAGCCGAACTTGGCGATGAGCAGGCCGCCTATGATGAACCCCGTCGAAGCCAGGCCAAAGACGATGCCCCAGGCTTCTACGCTCATGATGGTCAGCCCATAGGGATCCATCAGCGCCATGTAGACCCCGCCGATGAAGTTATTGAACATGGAGAAAATGATCAGGGCGAACAGGCCCGGGATAGCCAGAACGGTGGTGAATCCGAGTTTGAGGTCGGTTCGCTTGGTATGCCCCGGTTCCACCTCGGGTGCTTCCTCGGGCAGCGATACCGTCAGCAAATGTACGAGCGTCACCACGACCAGAACCAACGCCAGGGTGAGCGTCCACCCCATGCCCAGCAGGCCAATGGACAGCCCGCTGAACACGCTGGTGACGATGAATGCGATGCCCTGCACCGTACCGACCAGCCCATTGGCGTTGGCGTGGCGTTCCACGGGAATCAGCAGGGTTACGGTGGTCGACAAGGCGATGCCACGCATCTGCTCAACCACGGCGCCGATGAGGATGACGCCGCAGAACAACCAGAATTGCCAACCGCCGATATTCAGGATGGCTTCGGTGGGCAACCACAGGTAGATCAACGCTGCCAAAGTGAACATGAGAGCGGTGAACACCGCAGAGAACACGAACACCGATTTCTTCTTGTGGTTATCCACGATGGTTCCGAACACCATGGAGAACAGCGCGATCAGCAGCATGAAGGTACCGCCGATGATTCCGGTGGCCATCACGTTTTCGGTTTCGAGGTAGACCCAGAACGTCAGCGCAAACCACAAGTAGCTCGTGGTGAGGTTTGCTACGGCGGTGTTGACGAGGATATGCATGAAGGATCGCTGCCCGTCGCGTGGAACCCCTGGGTTCGGCGCGATCGAGTCTAGTTCACGATCCGGAGGTACATCGGTCATCGGAGGGTCCCATGTTCATATGGTGCGCCAGTGTGTAGTAGTGAAAAGAATACTGACAACTACCGACAATGTCAGCGGGTCGGATAGGGAGCAACAGAACTTGTTGGCTCACTTGCCTTCGCGCAAATAATTATTCGGCAGGTCACATCCGGGAAATCAGGTTGTCATCGGATGTTGCAAGGCTATGAATATGGAAATCATCTTCAGGCAAGTCAGCGCCGCCGATCCGGCCGTGGATTTATCGATCGCTGAGCACTTGCGTGAGCTGAGCCCGACCGCGCCGCCGGAAAGCCGGCACGCGCTGAACAGCACACAGCTCGGGGAAAATGACATGAAGATATTTGCCGGCTACCTCGGAGGCCAGATCGTAGCCTTGGGGGCGTTGCGGAACCTGGACAAGTCGAGAGCCGAGTTGAAAAGCATGCGCACCGCAGCGGCGCACCGCGGCAGGGGATTAGGCCGCGCGATGCTGGAACGTCTGATCGGGCAGGCCCGTGCGACCGGCATCAGCGAGCTCTATTTGGAGACTGGAACACACGATCATTTCATTCCTGCCCGCAAGTTATATGCTTCGGCCGGGTTCACCGTTTGCGAAGCGTTCGGTTCCTATGCCGAGGACCCGCACAGCGTCTTCATGCATCATCGGCTCGACTGAATCGGGCGCTGCTGCGCCTTAGCCGCCGAGTTTCCCGCCCAAACGCTCACGCATTCTCAGGCTTGCCTCGTTGAGGCCCAGTACCTGAACCTGCTTGCCGTACTTCTCGTATTTATCCGTCACGGAATCCAGCGCTGCGATCGTGGAGGCGTCCCACAGATGGGAGGCGGACATATCGATGATGATCCGTTGCGGATCCCCGGCGTAGTCGAACTGGGTGTAGAGGTCGTTGGAGGAAGCGAAGAACAATTCGCCGTCGACGGTGTAGATGGCCGCTTGGCCGTCTTCCACCCCGGTGACGCTGCGTTTGACCGTCACGAAATGCGCCACCCGGTTGGCGAAGAGCACCACCGCGGTGAGAACGCCCAGGCCCACACCGATGGCCAGGTTGTTGGTGGCCACGGTGAAGACCACGGTGACAACCATGACCGCAGTTTCGCTCTTGGGCATCATCTTCAGCGTGCTCGGGCGGATGCTGTGCCAATTGAACGTCGTGAACGACACGAAAATCATGATCGCGACGAGCGCCGCCATCGGTATCTGCGCCACGATGTCGCCGAAGAGCACTGCAAGCAAGAGCATGAATACGCCGGCGAACATGGTGGATATGCGGGTACGCCCGCCGGAGGCCTTCACCCCGATCATGGTTTGGCCGATCATGGCGCAGCCACAGATTCCGCCAAAGAATCCGGTCACGATATTGGCGGTCCCCTGGCCCCATGATTCTCGGGTCTTGCTTGACGGGGTGTCGGTGATGTCATCTACGAGTTTGGCCGTCAGCAGCGATTCCAGCAGGCCAACGAATGCGACTGCCAACGCATAGGGCGCGATTACCTTCAAGGTCTCCATGGTGTAGGGAACCTGCGGGATGATGAAGAAAGGCAGCGAATCGGGCAGCTCTCCCTTGTCTCCCACCGTAGGCACGGTGACCTTGGCGAACACGGTGATCAGGGTCAGCACCACGATCGCGACCAGCGGGGCGGGAACCGCCTTGGTGATCTTAGGGAAGAAATAGACTATGCCGAGACCGAGCAGCACCAGCGGGTAGACGACCCACGGCACTGCCGTTAGCTCGGGCATCTGTGAGAGAAAAATCAGAATGGCCAAGGCGTTGACGAAGCCGAGCATCACCTGTCTGGGGATGAAGCGCATCAGCTTCGCCACACCTAGCAGGGCGAGGACGACCTGAAAGATTCCGGCCAGAATGACCGCGGCGAACAGATGGTCCACCCCATGGCTTCGCACCAGGGGAGCAACCACGAGGGCCACCGCGCCGGCGGCCGCGGAGATCATTGCAGGACGGCCACCGGTAAAAGCGATCACGATCGACATCGTGAACGAGGCGAAAATACCGATTCGGGGATCCACACCGGCAATGATCGAGAAGGCGATTACCTCCGGAATCAAAGCTAGGGAGACCACAAGCCCGGCGAGCAGCTCGGTCTTCAGAAGCCTCGGAGACTTCAGCGTGCGCCATACGGATTGGCGCTCTAGCGGGGACAGGTCGGTGGCCACGGTCGCCATAAGGGCTCCATTCAGTTAGACATCCCCGAATCGAAAATGCGGAGGGGACCTGACAAAATTATCTCATTTGCCGAAGCCTCAGCCAGCGCCGCGTGCATGATGCGTACTACATGTCCGAGGCGAGCAGCCCCAAACGCAATCTTCGATTAGGGCCCCGATGGATGCCCCGAACTACGCTGCCTCTGTGGACAACGTTTTATTTCTGTTGGCGATCGGTGTGGGATTTTCAACCCGGGAAGCTCGTGTGCACCGTGGTGTGGGCGTGAGGGACATGGTCGGAGCCCAATTGCCACCACCGTTTTCTTACGAAATGCCTCGCCGCTCGAGGGCGCCCGGCTTAACCAAGAATTCCCGCCGGCTAAGCCGGCGGGAATTCTAACGATCATCACTCGCACCTTCAATGAGGTAACTCCAGACTAAGAGTCGACTCTGTGCTTGAGCTGAGTAATTCCGCGAGATAACCCGACAATCAACTATCGGCCCGCTGACGAGGATTATCTTGCCGATTAACAAGAGCATCCCGCCGGTTGCCCGGCGGGATGCTCCCGATCATCACTCGCACCTTCAATGAGGTAATTCCACTCTAAGATACGACTCTATGCTGGAGCTTTGGTTTGGCTCGGTATTCAAGCAACGGGTAGCTTGCAGTCGAACTACCTGGCGCCGGGACCTAGGATCCATCTGGAGGCGAAAGAAAAAGAACTACCGAGTAAATGATCTGGGTGTTGGCTATTGGAGCTTCTCGGGCAAGCGCGGAATTTTGAGTCTAAGGTCTTGTCGGCCCGCTCGGCAATCGACACCGGAGCGACCGGAAAAGTTTGCCGATCATTTCGTCGACAGAGTCCTGGCCTTGGGTGGGAACCGCCGGGCTCGTGCCGCACAGTGGGTTGAACGGCCAAAATTGAAAAGCTCCCGTTGGATACAATCCAACGGGAGCCTTACGATCATCACTCGCACCTTCAATGAGGTACTTGTAACTCTAAGCGCGCTTTCTGTGCAGGCACTTTGGCTGCGCTTCGGGTTTCCCGGTTCTAGAGCGTGCCGGGTCCAACAGGTATCTCTTCCCCGACATATACCTTGCCACCGCTTTCAAGGAACTGCCGGCTTTTCTCAGCCATCCCGGCCAATGCAGCCTGTGCCTCGGCGGATCCATATTCATCCCGAATGTCTTGGGAGATCCGCATGGAGCAGAATTTCGGGCCACACATTGAGCAGAAGTGCGCGGTCTTCGCTGGTTCCGCCGGCAACGTCTCGTCGTGGAACTCCTGCGCCGTAACGGGGTCCAGTGAAAGGGAGAACTGGTCATTCCAGCGGAATTCGAAGCGCGCCTTGCTCAGCGCATCATCCCGCGCCGTGGCGCCCGGGTGGCCCTTGGCGAGATCCGCCGCGTGCGCCGCAATCTTATAGGTGATCACCCCGGTCTTCACATCATCCCGGTTGGGCAGGCCCAGGTGCTCTTTGGGCGTGACGTAGCAGAGCATCGCGGTGCCATAGCGGGCGATTTCGGTCGCGCCGATTGCGCTGGTGATGTGGTCATATCCCGGAGCGATATCGGTGACCAGCGGGCCGAGCGTGTAAAACGGCGCCCCGTCGCAAAGCTCCTGCTGGCGTTCCACATTCTCGCGCACCAGATGGAAAGGGATATGCCCGGGGCCTTCGACCATCACCTGAACATCATATTTCCAGGCACGCTTGGTCAACTCCGCCAAGGTATCCAGCTCGGCGAACTGGGCCGCATCATTCGCGTCCGCAATGGAGCCTGGACGCAGCCCGTCGCCCAGGGAGAATGCGACATCGTAACGAGAGAAAATCTCGCAGAGTTCGTCAAAGTGGGTGTAAAGGAAATTCTCCTGATGATGCGCAAGGCACCAACCGGCCATAATCGACCCGCCGCGGGAGACCATTCCGGTGACCCGGTTGGCGGTCAGCGGGATGTAGCGCAGCAGCACACCTGCATGAATGGTCATGTAGTCCACGCCCTGCTCGCACTGTTCGATGACCGTGTCGCGGAAGATCTCCCAGGTCAGTTCGTTCGCTTCGCCGTTGACCTTTTCTAGTGCTTGGTAGATCGGGACGGTGCCGATGGGAACCGGCGAGTTGCGGATGATCCATTCACGGGTGGTGTGGATATCGTCGCCGGTGGAAAGGTCCATCACCGTGTCGGCACCCCATTTGGTAGCCCACTGGAGTTTGGAGACTTCCTCGGCGATCGAGCTGGTCACCGCCGAGTTGCCGATGTTCGCGTTGATTTTTACCAAGAAGGCCTTGCCGATGATCATCGGTTCGGATTCCGGATGGTTGATGTTCACCGGAAGGATTGCCCGGCCGGCCGCTAGCTCGCTGCGCACCAGCTCGACATCGCATTCTTCGCGCAGGGCCACATAGCGCATTTCCGGGGTGATGACCCCTTGCCGTGCGTAGTGCATCTGGGTGACCCGAGTCCCGGGTGCCGAACGCAACGGTGGTGCCGAGCGCCCGGCCCATTCGGCGCTCGCCGTGCCGCGGCGGACCGCGGATCTGCCATCATCGTGCAAGTTGCGCTCACGCCCGGCATAGGTCTCGACATCTCCACGCTCACGAATCCACGACTCTCGAAATGGTTTCAGCCCCGTGGTCGGGTCGCTCCCCGGGCCGCTGGTGCGGTACACCTGCAGCGGTTCGTTCGGCTCGCCGTTGGGGGCATCTGCCAGCTGGATCTGCGTGACAGGAACCGAAATTCCCTCAGACTCACGGTAGGCAAGGGTGTGGGCAGAGTGCTGTTCAAATTGTTCCACTGTGGGAAACTCACTTCCTTCGCCGGCATTACCCGGACAGGTTCAACGGTCGCGGACGGCGTTAGCCCGATCTCAGCCCCTGCGAGGGCACCCGTGTGGTCTCAAACAAGGTATCACGACTGACAACGTGGACTTGCAAGGAAGACGAGAAACTTTAAAGTGAAAGGCTCCCATTGGGCAATATCCAACGGGAGCCTTACGATCATCACTCGCACCTTCAAGGAGGTGTCTACGACATTACCCGGGGTTTCTATGTCAAAGCTGAGCATAAACTCGGCAATTCCGAAGAGCCGGGGTGACTACTTGTTCAGGCTGAGTTCCTGCGACGCGTCGACTTCGATCGCGGTCTTCTTCGCGGCGCTGGGAATGCAGGCCGCCAAGATTGCCGCGACCACGGAAATGCCAGCTCCAAGTATCAGCGCCACGCGGAATCCGGATTCTGACGGTAGTGAAGCTCCGCCGAAATCGGTGGTCATCTGGGCCAGCACCAGGCCGATGACCGCGGCGCCGGTGGTCGTGCCCAGCGAACGCATCAGCGTGTTAAAGCCATTGGCCGCAGCCGTTTCGCTGCGGGGGACTGCGCCCATGATGATCGCCGGCATGGCGCCGTAGGCCAGAGCCACACCACCGTTGATGACGAGGCTGGTGAGCATCAGGCTCCACGCGCTACCCATGCCGAGCAGGGTCAGGCAGTAGCCGACGGCGATGACCGAAACGCCAAGTACCAGCGTGAACTTCGGGCCTCGTGCGTCGGAAAGCCGCCCGCCGACAGGGGAGAGCACCAGCATCATCAGGCCGCCTGGAGCCATCCAGAGGCCGGCTGCGAGAATCGACTGGCCCAAGCCATAGCCGGTCTGCGACGGCAGCTGCAGGATCTGTGGCATGACCAGCATGCTGGCGTACATTCCGAAGCCGACGAAAATCGAGGCGATATTTGTCAGCAGCACGCGCGGAATAACAGCGGTGCGCAGGTCAACCAGCGGATCCTTGGTCCGTGTTTCCCAAATGCCCCAGATCAACAGCGTGAGGGCGGCCATTCCGAACAGGCCCAGCGTCAGCGGTGCCGCCCAGCCCCAAGAGGAGCCCTTGGAGACGGCAAGCATGAGCGAGATCAGGCCAATGCCCAGCCCAATGGCGCCCAGCCAGTCGAAGCGCTGTCCGGCGGCGCCGGCCGGCAGGGCAGGAATGAGTTTCCAGATGGCGACAACTACCAGCAGCGTGACTACCGCGCTGCCGTAGAACAGGGCGCGCCAGTTGGCGAAATCAATGACGGCGGCGGAAATCGGCATGCCGATGGCGCCACCGACGCCCAGCGTGGCGCTGACCGTGGCAATGGCCGAAGACAGGCGTTCCTTCGGGACAAGGTCACGCAGCATGGCGATGCCCAGTGGCACCATGCCCGAGCCTAGGCCTTGCAGTGCGCGGCCGACGATCATGACCTCCACCGTGGGGGCCATGGCGCACACGATGGAACCGAGGATCAGTGGCAGCGCCAGGATGAGCAGCATGCGCCGTTTGCCAAAGAGGTCGCCCAAGCGCCCGGAAATTGGTACTGCCACCGCGGCTGCAAGTAGCGTGGCGGTGATGATCCACGCGGTGTTTGAGGCTGAGGTATCAAAAATGCCGGGCAGCTGTGGGATCAGCGGCGTGACCATGGTCTGGGTGATCGACGAAGCGATGCCCGCGGAGGCGAGAACGGCGACTGCTAGACCTGAGCCGGGAATCCCGGCAGAGGTGGGTTTGGACACGAGAGCCTCTCAGAGTGAATGTGTAAGATACATAAAATGTTCATAATACATGTTCGGGTATGATCGAATGAGTAGAAGTGGAGAATTAGGTACATGAAACGCCGCACAGCAGATATCGAGTATGAGCAAACGCTGCTCAGCCGCTACACCATCGCGCAGCGCCGAAGCGGTGATGGCTTGGATCGCAGCGTCTATCTGCTGATGAGCCGCATCGAAGTCCAGGGGCCGATGTCGATCGGTGAAATGAGCACGGTTTTTCTCCTCGACGCCTCGACCCTGCAACGTCAAACCACCACCGCTGTGCGGGACGGCTATCTCGAACGAATCCTCGATCCGGCGGGCAGTGTTGCGCGAAAGTTTGCCTTGACCGAACTGGGGCAGCAGCGGCTCACGGAGGTTCGCGAGCATTCGGTCAGCGCAATCGACCGCATTACCTCGGATTGGCCGGCCGAAGAAGTCAACAAATTCGCAGAACTTCTGCATAAGTTCAACGCGTCAATCGAGGACTACCGCGAACAGCAGGGCGGTAAATAGTCGGCTACGCGTCAAGGGTGCGTAATGCATATAAATCAGCTCGCTGGTGCTCAAAAGTATGTATGCCTGCCTATATTCCCGGGATTCAAGAGCACCTAATGTTGAGTCCATGACACAGCGCACGCCAGCCGCGGCCCAACCACTAAATGTGGCAATCGTTCCGGACTCCTTCAAAGGCAGCGCCCGGGCCAGCGAAGTCGCGGACGCGATCGCCGCAGGGGTGAATGCGGCTGCTACCTCTGTGGCCCGTACGGTATCGATCACCGCCGTTCCCTTTGCCGATGGCGGCGAGGGAACCCTCGATGCGTTGATCGACGCTTGGGGAACCGAAGCGAAGGTCGTTGAAACAACCGATGCGCTGGGCAGGACCGTCAACTCGCGTTTCGGGTTGTCTGCAGATGGAACGACCGCCGTGATCGAGGCAGCGGAAGCCGCGGGATTGCCCCAGGTCAGTGACGTACCGCGGCAACCACTTCAAGCCACCACTTTTGGGCTGGGCCCACTTGTCATTCAAGCCTTGGAGCTTGGAGTGCAGCGAATCATTCTTTGTCTTGGTGGCTCGGCCACCACCGATGGCGGAGCTGGATTGCTCGCAGCTCTGGGTGCGAAGTTCCTCGATGCTCAGGGCAAAGAATTGGCTGCGGGCGGTGGTGCGCTGAACGACCTGGCGAGCATCGATATCTCCGGTCTGGATTCGCGAGCTTCTCGAGTCAAATGGCAGATCGCCTGCGATGTCACCAATCCGTTGCTGGGAGAAAACGGGGCCGCCGCGGTTTTCGGACCGCAAAAGGGCGCCTCGCCCCAGGAAGTGGAAGCACTGAATGCGGGACTGGCTCGGCTCGCTGACACCTTGGAAACCGCGTCCGGTCGAAAGCTGCGCGAGCAGCCCGGCATGGGAGCCGCCGGCGGCTTGGCGCTCTGCCTTGGATCTTACTGCGAGGTTGAGCTCGTGCCCGGGTGGGAACTGGTAGCGCAGGCTTTGAACGCGCACCAGATTCTTGCCGACGCGCAGCTGGTCTTTACCGGTGAGGGGCGCCTGGATTCGCAATCCCTGCAGGGCAAGGTGGTCAGCGGGGTGCTGCAGGCTGCGCGCAGAGATGCAGACATTATCGTGATCGCCGGATCCGTAGACCTTGCCGAGGAGCTGCTCGCCGAGTCGGGAATTCTCGCAGCCTATTCGATAGCACAGGGCCCGGCCGATCTCGATGAGCTTTCATCGCAGGCTTTGGAGCTCATCCGGCGCACCGCATATCAGGTGGCGCGCACTTACCTGCATTAAAGTAGGCGCCTATTCGGGCGCTTGCCGGATCGGCGCTGAGCAATCCGGCATTCATGATCACGCGCACCGGCTCCTCGTAATATTCGCCACTGTCCGCATGGCTCCCCGCGTAGTTCGGCAGAAGACCCGAATGATTACACACCTGAGTTGAATCCTTCACACCAAGATTTTCACAACAAATTGGGCGAGTGGCCGTGGTGTGCCGCTGCAGACGGACCCGACACAAACGCCTCGGTCCGGATCCAGCTTCATGGGCGTTGCGCAGGACCAGATGCCCGTGACGTGAAACGCGATATTGAACAGGAGCATGCAGAGATTCTTGCTTCGGTCCTGGATCGCGATGCGCGATGGGCCGGTGAACTGTTGTGTAACGGCGCGGCGAGGCTCCCCTGTTCTCCGCACGAACCGTCCGCTTCCTGAACGCGTAGTTCAGGACGTAGTTGGTTGCGTAGGAGGGGAAGTCTAGGGCGAACAATCTGGGTCGGCCCGGAAGTCGTGGTGTGTATGGAGCTAGGAACCGTGAAATTCAGCTGTTTTTGAGGCCAATTTTTCGAGTCTGAGATGCCGAGGTGGGGAGTGGCGTAGCTTCAGAAGCGAGTCGCTCAGGGTGGGCGCGCGCGGATGAATAATCTTTTGGATTGCTCCGAGCAGGCGACCGGGCGGACAGCCGGGAATATCTAGCCTGCATCGTAGCTTGGCACCAGTATGGCAATCAATGACAAATCGGTACAGAGTGAACAACGCACAGCGCTCGTGGTTGGAGCGACGGGCATCGCAGGATCTGCACTTGTGGAGACCCTCGCCACCGCAGGATGGCCAGTTATTGCCTTGTCCCGCAGGCCGGGGGCTGATCGCGACGGAGTGCGCTGGCTTTCCGCGGACCTGACTTCGGCTGAATCAGTGGCGGCCGTTCTCGCTCCTGAACATCCGACGCACATCTTCTTCACCGCTTGGTCGCGGCAGGACTCTGAGGAAGAGAACATCACTGTCAACGCAGGCATGTTGCGAGTTCTCTTGGCCGCGCTGCGGGACAAGCCGGTTGCCCATGTGGCTCTGATGACGGGGCTAAAGCACTACCTTGGCCCTTTCGAAGCCTACGCCGCCGGCGAGATGCCGGATACTCCGTTCCATGAAGAAGAACCGCGGCTGCCCGTTCGGAACTTCTACTACGCGCAAGAAGACGAGTTGTTCGCCGCGGCCGCCGAGCAGGGATTCACCTGGTCCGTGCACCGCGCGCACACCGTCATTGGGCATGCTGTGGGAAACGCAATGAATATGGGGCTCACGCTCGCCACGCAAGCAACGCTGTGCAAGGAAACGGGAGAACCGTTCGTCTTCCCGGGCTCAGAAATGCAATGGAACGGGCTGACTGACATGACAGACGCCGGTCTGCTTGCAGAGCATATGCTCTGGGCTTCGACGACCCCTGGCGCCGCCAATGAGGCCTTTAATATCGTCAATGGCGATGTCTTTCGGTGGCGCTGGATGTGGCCGAAGCTCGCCGCGCACTTTGGAGTTGAATGGGAAGGCTACCAACAGGCGCCTCGGCCTCTCGAGCAGGCCATGAGCGGCCGGGAAAGGCAGTGGAGCGAGTTGGCGCTGAAGCACGGGTTGGCGGAACAAAAGCTGGGTCGCATGGCTTCGTGGTGGCACACCGACGGTGACCTAGGGCGAAACATAGAAGTGGTGGCAGACATGGGGAAGAGCAGGGTGGCTGGCTTTACCGGGTATCGTCGAACATTTGATGCTTTCGTGGCGCTGTTCGACCGCTATCGCGTGGATCAACTCATCCCCTAAGTGGTGCCTATCTCTGGGCCAGAGAGACGAGCGTCGCCGCAACGGCTTAGCCGTCCACGTCGAGAATAAACAGGCGCAGCAGCTGGGAATGCGCTGTTATCGAAGCATTTAACCGGCCTGGGCGGGGGATCAAAGGCTGGTGAAAGCGGAATCTCCGTAGGTGGGAATTTTCGCGGGATTGCGGGCCGGCGTCGGGGCGTAGTTCTCCAGCGGAGAAATATGGCGGTTGAGCTGAGGGCGGGGTCATTCCCAGTTTTGTGCACAGAACTGGGAATGACGTACGTAAAACTCGGCACGATGCGCTGTTGACGTACGAAGAGGTTCTCGTAGCGATGGTCAATGACGAGCGAGATGCACAGCATCAGAACGAGTTTATGGAGTCGAGCGATGATCATTTCACCGAAGGCCACCCGTTCATGACGAAACTGTAGCCGGAGCAGGTTTGGGTACTTAACTTCACTGGAATTCCAGGTTCCATCGGCTGAGCAAGAACATGAAAGTTATTGTTAACCCAATGGATCAACTGGCTTAACTAGAACGTTCGCAAGAGTCACTTCCATGAATCGATCAGGGAGAAGCTGAGTCTTTTGGGCTCCTACTTAAGTATTATTGACACGGTGAAATTTATTTGATTTATGATGTTTACCTGAGGTTAGTTAGATATTCAAAGAATAAAACTCGTAATAATTGAGAATATTCACCGCAGGAAACTCGTCCACTGTTAGTTTTATTTACATCAGCACCCGTTGATAACGTGGACTTTTATTCACATCGCACTTTCTGGAGGAATCATGGATCTGGTCAATACTCTTTTGGAGATCATTCTCGGCCTTCTCGGTGGGCTCGGCGGCTAAAGCCCCGCAATGTAGTACTTTTTGATAATGTCCCGCCGAAGGCAAAGCCTTCGGCGGGACATTATTTTTTATTTATGCATTGAAGAGACGGGTTAGTGGCTCGGGCTGAGGAGTCTTGGCCTCGACTCGACGCAATTCTTTATGCGGCGCCATCGGCACAATAGCGCGTTCCTGACGGGAATGTTCGGGCCAGATTCCTAGCCCAGATTTTTCATGGAGACTCTCAAGCCCACCGGATCGGTATCACGCCGGACTTCCGGTGGGTTTCCTGAATTCTGGTACGCCAAAGACCGTCCTTTCGCTGACGTCAGCGCCGGCCACCACGCACCGGAACCATGCCTTCCCTTGACTCGAAGCACCAAAACCACCGTTTGAAAGCTCAGGTTCGCAGCGGCCTGCCTGACCATCGCTGACGCAACCCGGTGATCTGTTCCTGGAGTGACAAGACCAATCCACACTCCGGTGCCTTCTGGTTGATCAGCAACCTGGGTTGGCGGCCACTCTTGGTCAGCTTCCCAGCCATGGACCACACACGGTACCGCCACCTTTTCACATCCCAGCTGACTGCTTCATGCCCAACTGGCAGGAGGACCAGCTGCAACCACGCAGTCAGGTTATAGGCAAACATTGCCAGGTTCGCCCACGCTTGATTCGCTGCAAACGACGTGAAAGGCAATTTCCCAAGTCCCGCGGCCTTCAAAGACTTGATCCTGTTCTCGCACCTTGCGCGCGCCCGGTGACGGGCATCCAAAAACGCGGGGTCGTAGCGTGGAGAGTTCGTCAGAAACGCGGTGACTCTATTCCCGTCCGTATCAAACAGGCTGGCTTTCGCCCCGGGATGCAACGGTTCAGCCCGAAGATAAATGCGGGAACCTGGCGGGTA
>NZ_JBQSYL010000041.1:0-25840 GCF_052379245.1 Glutamicibacter sp. AOP12-B1-11
ACAGTTCCTGACAGTAGCTTGCGCCGTACTCCGATGTGCAGCATCGTGCTGATTCTTCGGAGTATTTTGGTTGTCCCGTTTGGAGGGTTTCTAGCCGAACCAGTCTGTCGTCATCGTTAGTCAGTGAAGAAGGCCCGATCTGCCGGCGCTGTGGACCGATAGGCTAGCTCAAGGTATGCATATTCTGGGCCCTCGGAGGGGAGTTCTCATTCAGTTCAATCAAGAAGATCGTCGAGTAGCAGCGTCCTTCGAAAATACTCTGGTTACAGCTGGGTGGCAGCGGAAACGGATCATGCTCGAGGTGCTGGCCGCGACGTTGGTCGTCCTGGTCCTGTGGGTGACCATTCCTGCCCCTGATCTGGCGTTGAGAATCACCCAGATCGCGCTCGGCGTCGTGGCAATCACAGGTGTTGGCTTACGTCACTTCTCCCCACGGATAGCGTTCACGCTCGCGTTTATCAGCACGGTCGTTGCAGCAGTGCTTGGCCTTACCGTTGACCCACTATTGCTGGCTGGTATCGCCTTGAATTCGGTCGCAGCCCAGCATGGCCGCCGGGCTTTTGCTCCGTGGATGCTGGGCGTCGTTCTTGCCGGGGCATTCATATCGATATTTATTAATGTTTCCGGTTCCGAAGATGACATGCGCAACGTGTTGTTCAGCGGTATCACGTTGTGCGGGGCGTGGGCTTTGGGAGTGAAAACCCGCACGGCACAGCAATTAGTTGCCGCGAACGCAGCGATCGAAGAACGCATGCGACTGGCTAGAGATGTTCATGACGTGCTTTCCCATTCCTTGGGAACGATCGGTGTCCAAGCAAGCGTGGCAGCACACATTGACGGGCTCAATCAGGTGCAGCTACGCTCCACCCTGCGAGACATTGAACAGCTTTCTCGCTCGTCCATCGCCGAACTCAAAATGCTGCTCAGCACGACGCGGAGAACGGATGACGAAACCGCACTCCCGGCGGCACTGCCGAATTTGCTGGCCGAGACCGCGCGTACGGCCGAACAATCTGGTGTCCTGACGACCATCACTGCCACCGGTATCGAGGAATTGCCGGCCGCGCACCGCATCACCACACATCGCATTGTGCGAGAGGCAGTCAGCAACATGATCCGGCACTCCGGGGCAACCCAATGCGACATCAAAGTCACAGCAACGGATCGCTCGGTGACCGTCACCGTCACCGACAACGGCCGTGGCGATATCTCGCACGGAAATGGCGGGTTTGGACTGATGGGAATGCAAGAGCGTGTGAACCTGCTCGGCGGAACCTTCCATACCGGGACCCTCCCTGCCGGAGGATTCGGAATATCGGCAGTACTGCCCCTGGCCCACGGAGAATATGGTGAAAATGAGTGACATGATTCGGGTTCTGATCGCAGATGACCAAGAACTCTTGCGCGGGTCCTTCCGTCTTCTGGTAGACAGTGCCCCGGGCATGATGGTCGTGGCTGAGGCTGCCGACGGAGAAGAAACCATCGCACTCTGCGCCCAACATCGCCCAGACGTGGTGTTGATGGACGTGCAGATGCCCCGGATGAGCGGGCTGGAGGCAACCCGTGCGCTTTGTTCTCAGCCGGACGGCCCGAAAGTTATCGTGCTGACGATGTTCGACCTCGATGAGTACGTCTATGAGGCGCTTCGTGCCGGGGCATCCGGGTTTCTCCTCAAGAACTCGCCTCCTGCCGAATTGTTGCGCGCGATCAAGGTGGTCCACGAGGGCAATGCCCTGCTGGCCCCCGAAATCACCAAGCGGCTCATCTCCACGCTGGCACCCCTTCCGAATGCTTCCACCATACGAGCGGGTGTGCCGCGAACGGATGCACGGTTGGATCGATTGACCGTGAGAGAACGTGAAACCTTTACGCTGATCGCCCGCGGCAGATCAAACGACGAAATCGCCACCGAGCTCCACCTGTCCCGGATGACGGTGCGAACCTATGTCAGTCGCATCCTCACCAAACTCGACTCCCGCGACCGCGCCGGACTGGTCGTCATCGCCTACGAAACAGGATTCATCACGCCCTGACAATCAGGTTCCTCATCGTTGACCGAGCAGAACTGTCAACATTCGCGGACTGCATTCACCCTTGAGCACTGGTAGGTGACTGCGAAATTGTTCCAAAGTGTCAACACCAGGGGACAGAGACCGATCACGGTTCTTGTTTGACTTGAACCTATGATCGAAATCAACAATCTCGTCAAACGCCACGGCACCCGCAATGTTGTCGATGACATCAGCTTCACCGCACAACCTGGCCGCGTCACCGGGTTCCTCGGACCGAACGGAGCCGGCAAAAGCTCCACTCTGCGCATTCTCTTGGGACTGGACAAGGCCACCTCCGGAACGGCTCTGATCAACGGGAGCGCCTACCGCAGCATGCACAATCCGCTGCGCACGGTGGGGGCGATGCTCGACGGTCCAGGTGCCAACAAGGGCCACACTGCCAAAGCCCATCTCACGTGGATCGCGCAAAGCAACGGCATACCGCTCTCCCGGATCAGTGAAGTCCTCGCGAAGACCGGTCTGAGCGATGCCAGCCGCACCAGGATCGGCGGATTTTCGCTCGGCATGGGCCAACGCCTGGGCATTGCTGCAGCACTACTGGGTGATCCGGAAATCTTGGTGCTCGACGAGCCAACCAACGGGCTTGATCCCGACGGGATCCGCTGGATACGCCGATTTTTACGGTCCATGGCGGAGGATGGGAAAACAGTTCTCGTTTCCAGCCATCTGATGGGAGAGATGGAAGAAACCGCTGATGACTTTGTTGTCATCGCCCGAGGCCTGGTTGTTGCACAGGGCGCCGGAGACGAAGTCCGAGGAAACCACTGCAACTTGGAGACGGCATTCTTCGCACTCACCGAAGGACAAACAGAATATCTTTCCGGCAGAATCGATGGCGCTGAACAAGCATGATGAATCTCTTTCGATCCGAAACCACTAAGTTGTTCACGACCGTTTCAACATGGGTCATTGCCGGTGTGGCGATCATGGCGACTTGGCCGATGGCCCTGACCAATGCCGGGGCTTCCACTCTACCGGCCGATGACCCTCGGCTCTTTTCGTCAGAGCCCATTCCACCGGAGTTCCAAGGATTCGAGATGGCAGGGTTTGGCTACGTGCTCGTGGTCGTCCTGGCAGCTCTCTGGGCAGGAAACGAGTATGGCAGCGGAATGCAGATACGCACCACCCTCACTGCCACTCCGAAACGCGGACGGCTTTTCCTCACGAAAGCACTGTTGCTGGCGGTAAGTGTCGGGATCATCGGTTTCATCACGATGACCGGCACGATCATCATCACCCATATGGCTTCAAGCTCCGGCCTTGACCCATGGGGATTGTCGCCTGAAATCTGGAAGCACCTTGGCGGGGTGACCCTCGCCTGGACAGTGACCGCGCTCATCGCCTTCGCCATCGGGTCCCTCGCCCGAACTGCGATCCTGCCACTGCTTTTGATAACACCCTTGGTCATCGGCATTGGTGACTTCCTCGCCACGTTCTGGAGTGGCGCAAAGTACTTGCCCGTGGCAGCCGGAGCGTCCATGTATAGCGACCCCGCCGCCGGAACCTACCTCAACCCGCTGACCGGCGGAATCGTTCAAGGACTGTGGGCACTCGGGCTGCTCTTCGCCGCGTACGTTTCATTTTGCCGCAGAGATGTCTGAGACATGAGCATGCTCAACACCCTTCGTTCCGAACTCACCAAGGCGCTCACCTTGCGCAGCATCCAGGCCACTCTACTTGCGGCTGTCTTGGTGCCGCCCTTGCTAGCATTCTTCTCAGGTCTGGCCTTCGACCCCACACGCACTGCGGCGGGTGGTTTTCCCCTCGAGTCACATGGTTTTGAGACCGCAGGCTTCGGACAACCGATCATCATCCTGTTCGCAGCTCTTGTGGTGGGCACCGAGTACTTGGATGCTCAAGTGCGAACAACTCTCACCGCTACACCCTCACGGACCCGGATCATCGGTGCCAAAATCCTTGTCACGGCGCTACTGTCCTCGCTTGCTGCTGCGCTCTCCACGACAGGTGCCGTGCTCCTCAAACATGCCGCCCTCGGTGACCATGGACTCAATTTAGACCAATTCACAACATCCATGGCATGGAACCTTCTGGGGGTAATCATCAACTACACCCTGCTCGGCTTAATCGCTGCCAGCGCGACACTGATCATGCGCAACTACATTGCCACCATCGTGCTCCTCGTCCCGATGGTCCTGGGGCTGACAATCTCTTTGGTCGGTGCGATACCGGTGCTGAAGTTCCTTCCCGACCTGGCAGGAATCCAACTCCTGACCGCATATCCCGGCGTCGGACTCCTTGAACCGATACCTGGTGCATTCGTCATGACGGCCTGGGCACTCGGACTCGGAACTATTGGGTGGCGGCTGTTCCATGCCCGCGATGTCGGAACCAACTAGAGGCCCTGAGGAGTCAGCGGCGACGCCCACGGGGGTTGCGCCCGCAAGGGGAACCTTCTGCGGGACACCGTTCGCTGATTTCGGCTCAGATGCGCTTTCTGACCTCAGCCCAGGACTGGAGAAGGTTGCAGCTGGAGCCGGCTGTGGTAGGCGAGCTTGAGCTAGCCGACACAGATCGGTTGTTGGCCGGAGCGATCACAATCCCAGCAATGACGACCGGTATTTTCAACTGGAATCGCTTACTGCCCTTGTCTGTTCGGAGTCTGACTGCTCTTGCGGCCTGTGACCAGGGTCCAAATAGCGTCGATGACGAAGACTAAGACCCATATCTTCCCTGCACCGTACAAGAAGCTTGGGATTCCCTCGAGCTCGGGTCGTCCTCCGGAGGCGAGGTGTTCGCCGAAGTCGCTGGCACTGAATGAGTCCACTATCCAGGACATGCCCATGAAGGCCAGTGCGATCTGAGCGACGGCGAAAATGAGTAGATGCCAGCCGAGGCCACTGAGTTTAGAATTGTCTGTCTTGGTCTTTGCCATCATCTTTTCCTCTTGGTTCTGTTCGGATTTCCAGGACTGCGAGACTGACCTATTCGCTTCCTCTGAAGTAGAAACAGTCAGTGTCATTTCCGGGGTTGCCTCGTCTCGGGGGACGTTGGCGACGCCAGAGCGACGTACAGCCCACGGCGTGACGATGGCCCCGGCGGCGATGACGCCCGCAAACAGGATGCAGGCAACCTGCCAGGACGTTGTCTCATAGGTGACACCAGCCACCAGTACGCCGACTCCGGCACCGGCCAGCTTGGCTGACTCGTAGAGCCCAAACCCCTTTCCGGCGCGTTCAGCTGCCACCTGGGCGATGACGGATTGCTCGATCGGGATAATCGCTGCCCACGCTGCAGCACTAAGAATCCACAAGGCGGTAATCAGCAAAGGTGAGGGCGCGAACGCCAAAGTGAACGCGAATGTGGCACTGGATAGCGCAGCGATAGCTGCGACTCTGTGCCGCCCGATCCTCATGGTGATCCGGTGCGCCGGCCCTGGAATCAGGCTCATCATAATGGCTCCAGGCAGGAACACCAACGCGATAGAAACCACATCGAGATCGAAGGCCCCTTGAAGGTGCAACAGCAACAGCAATCCAATTGCTGCTTCAGCCAGCGAGGTTAGTCCGGTAGCAAGCAACATTGGTCGTAGCCGCTGCGTCGGAAAGTCAGACTCTGCCCGTTTCGAGGACGCAGCGGGGCGTCGAGGTGCTGTTGCGATCATTACCGCCGAGGCAAAGCAGGCGCCGGAAGCGGCCAAGAAAACACCTTGGAAGTTCAATGAACCTATCAGCGTCAGGCCGGCGACGAAGGCCACCCATGAACCAGTTTCCTGCCACGTCATCAACTTCGGGAAAGCAAACGAATCTGAACCTGCCGACTCGCTAACTATGGCCCGTAAAGCCGCCCAGAACAGTGCGCCCCCAAGACCACCAAGTACTGCAGAGAAGAATGCCATAGCAGGGCCCGTGGACAGAGCGTATCCAGCGCACGAGAGCCCATACAGCACTGCCCCGGTTGCTACAATAATCCGGCGTTCCCACATGTCGGCCAGCAATCCGGCGGGGAACCTAGCAGCAAAAGAGACAAAGAGTTCCGTAGCAACCAAAATCCCGATTACCGTCGCATTGAGCCCAAGTGCCGCGCCCGCCCACAAGGGGATCAAGAAATCCAGCAAGTCCGCGGGGCCACCGACCAGCGCTGCCGACCACCTCGCTGCGGACTGGCGCACAGGAGCACTCGGGGCAACCGGGGAAGATTTCATGATCCTAGAATACACACGTATTCTAGGATCATGAGTGCAGGGGTAAATAAGCGGGATGTCTTTGCCGCATCGGTACTGGACCTGATTGTCCGCGGAGGCATCCAATCTGTCAGCATCCGCACCGTGGCAGCAAATTCGGGCTGGTCCGTCGGCGCATTGCAAAAGACATTCTCCAACAAGGATGCCTTGCTCCGTGCCGCCGTCGATCTGGTTATCTCCAGAGCCGAGGCGCGTATGGACGCTCTCACTTTCAGCGGAGACTCCGTAGACTACCTGGTTCGCTTGGTCGAGGAAACCTTGCCCCTCGACCAGCAGCGCACGGAAGAGGCCATTGCCTGGAATGCGTTCGCTGCCGAGGCTATCCACACACCTTGGATCGCCGAAATCCTTATAGGCCAGGATCAGCTGGTTTCTGACCAATTGGTAGAGGCCTTGCGGTCTTTCGGTGCAGCACAGCCGGAAGCTGCTGCGGCTGGCATCATTGCAGTTTCAGACGGCCTTACGCTCCGGCTTCTATATGATCCGAAACGGGCAGCGGAATTCTGTACGGTACTACGACCGATCATCAATCACTTGCTCACCATCTAGGCCACCCCTAACAAGGAATCCCATAAGCGGAACCGCTATCGAGACAGGGTTTTCTCGAACAACAGATTATGTTCGTCGTAATATGCCTCGGTAACGCCGAGTGACCGCATTCCCAGGCGCTCACATACTCGCGGTGAGGCTGCATTGAGTGGATCAGTGACGGCAATAACGAACCGAAGTCCGTTGTTTGCCGCGTCCGTCATGACAGCGCTGGCCGCCTCAGTGGCATAACCTGCACCCTGGGCATCGGGGTGTAAATGCCAACCAATTTCCACAGGAGCTTCGCCTTCGACATCTATCGAGAATGGGATGGGTTTGAGCAGGATATTCCCGAACAATTCACCAGATTCGCGAGAGGAAATAGCCCAGAGCCCGTGAACAGGGTCGTCAATAGTACGACGACGAATGATGGATTCCACAGCTTCCGAGCGACCCGTCATCGGCTTTGCTTGAGGACCAAGGAATCGAACAGTCTCCCACCGGGACTCAAGATCGAACAGAAAGTCGGCGTCGTCTACATCCCATGGCCGCATGATCAATCGTTCGCTGCTGATAGTTCTCATCCGTCAATTATCTAGTACAACGAGTCCAGTTGATGTAAACGCGAGCTCAGTTCCGGTAAGCCGGCCCTCTATTGGAGCGCCCGCAAGCGGAACCTTCTACGGGAAGGACGAGATCGCATGCAACACTTCCACGGTCGCATTCGTGGTCATTGTTGACGCGACGAAGCAATTGGCAGACAGATTGAAGGTAGCTTTTTGTTGGGCGAAGCTAAAGTTCATCAGATACTTGAAATCGGGCAACGAAGCAGCAGGGATTTCTCATCCCTGAAAAATAGGTAAGGCGCTACGTTACTTGATCCATTGCTGTACTGTTCCCAGAGCGAAAACGGCAAAGAAGAATGCACAGATCCAGAAAGCGACGAGTACCCAGTTTCTAAAGAACTTACTTTCCTGGGAACCCGTTCGTATTCGGTCCCGACGTTCCCACACGAAAATCCCGAGAAACAGCAAGGCCAGGAGCAACGTAATGACGGCTGCGGGTAACAAAATGATCCCACTTTCAACTGACCTGATGAAATGACTTTGGTGCTCAGGCTATCACGAGGCGATCAGCCTTATTTCGTATGCAGGCGGCATTGTGTCGCTACGAGGCACCGTTTAGGGAACGCTCTACGGGAAATCAACCGGCACGCGGAGTGATAGCCACATTAGACACAGCGGGGATGAATGATTTTTAAGCTGATGTGATTCAATTTTCAGATTTCTTGCTTGTCCTGAAGAAGATGTAGCCAAAGGCACCCGCAAACATGGCGGCCCATATGAAACGCACTGCTTCGTCGAGTTCCCATGCACCCAAAACAGCGAAGAAGGTTACGAATGTGAGCAGGGTGCATGCAGCGTTGACTATCTTTTCCATTGGAAGCCTCTGTTTGTGATTGGAGTAGTGAGTGAGGCACGCCTTTGGCGTCGCCAAGTTGCGCAGTGAACGTGCTTGGACCCAGCTGTCTAGAAAGGCAGGTTGTTTGCCTGCATTGGGTGCACGATGAGAATTCCGGTGACTTTCCCGGCGCCGTTGTAGGCAACTCGCCCGAGCCATTCGCCTGCTTCATGATTGATTTGCGTTTGTCCTGTCAGGCCGCCGCCGAGGTACTGGTTCAGTTTCTGTGCAACAACATTCGTGCCGTCGGCAGTTTGAATGGTGGTGTTGGAACAAGATTCGAACTGTCCACTGTCTGCCACCACTTGGTCCCAGACATCGATAACCTTTTTCTTCGTCAGGACGCGGGAACAGGTGAAGGTCATCAGTGATTTCACGGAACCGTAGTCACCTTTGCTGAGGTGCTCAAAGATATTTTCGGTTCGCGAGGTGAGGTCAATAATTGGGTTAGCCATGGTTTCTTCTCCGATGCCTGTCGTTGAGATGGTTCCGAATCGCTTGAATGCCGCCTGTCGAGTAATACCGAATGCGTTGCCTATGGCTTGCCATGACACGCCTCGCGCCCTAGCTACGGCAACGGAGCTCTCCAAATGTACTTGGGCTGCCTGCTTTAATGCCGATCCTAAACTCTCCCGACCAATCGTTCTCCAACACTGACCGTTCCTCATCATTGAGTGCAAATCAAGGCAGTGACCGATCCAGAAGTGGGCACGAAATCTCAGATGAGCTCATAGTTCGATGGGTCAAAGTTGTTTGTTTGGCTCATTGAAGTTATGGTTGGTGACACTACATGTTGTGCCTCTATGTTCGGTTGAGCACAACATATAGCTTGTATGCGTGCATCAGTCCAAAATCAATTGAGTGAAGGAGGAGATACTAAGGTGACCGCCCAAAGAAATAAATTCTTAGACCTCGCGGTACGAGAATTCAAAGATTCTGATTCTCCGGATCTCGTGTACTTTTCAAGCGTCTCGGAGAACACCAGTCGCTTCGTCGACCGACTGCAGTCGCATGCGGTGCGCATCCCGCTGCGACCCCGTCTGGAAGGGCTGATTCGGGTAACTAGGCCTTTCGTGCTGATCGTGCCGACCTATGGCGGCGGGGAGCGCGCCGGTGCTGTGCCGAAGCAGGTGGGTATGTTCCTGAACGACCCTGCCAACCGGGCACTGATCCGCGGGGTCATCACCGCTGGCAACACCAACTTCGGCGAGCACTACTGCCTCGCCGGCCCCATCATCTCGACCAAGTGCCAAGTGCCCGAGCTGTACCGCTTCGAATTGCTCGGCACTGACCGCGATGTCGAACGCGTCAGAGAAGGACTGCCCCGCTTCTGGGCGCAGCAGCACACAGAGGAAAGGAAGACGGCATGACCACTACCATCGACTCCCCGCAGGCTCTCACACGACCGGAGGGCATAGGGGCGCGAAAGGACTACCACGCACTGAACGCGCAGCTGAACCTGTTCGGCCCCGATGGATCGATCCAGTTCAGCAAGGACCGCGAGGCCGCGTGCGCATACTTCCGCCAGCACGTCATCCCGAACACCAAGGTGTTCGGCTCGGTATGGGGGCGGCTGGAATGGCTGATCGACAACAATTACTACGAGGAAGCGTTCCTGCGCGCCTACGACCCCGCTTTCGTTACCTCGCTGCACGAACGCGTGGAGATGGCCGGGCACCGCTTTGCCACCTTCCTCGGTGCCTTTAAATTCTTCACTTCCTACGCCCTACGCACTTTCGACGGGACCACGTACTTGGAGGATTTCGGGGAGCGCGTTGCCGCTACCGCGCTATTCCTCGGGCAGGGCAACGAAACACTGACGACCAGCTTGGCAGACGAGATGATCTCGGGACGTTTCCAGCCGGCAACCCCGACGTTCTTGAACGCCGGAAAAGCGCAACGCGGCGAGCTGGTCTCCTGCTTCTTATTACGGCTGGAAGACAATCTGGAGTCCATTGGCCGTGGCGTGAACTCGGCGCTGCAGCTGTCCAAACGCGGTGGCGGCGTTGCACTGCTGTTGACGAATCTGCGCGAGACCGGTGCGCCGATCAAACAGATCCAGAACCAGGCGTCCGGGGTCGTGCCGGTCATGAAGATCCTTGAAGACTCTTTCTCCTACGCCAACCAGCTCGGCGCCCGCCAAGGCGCTGGCGCGGTCTACCTTCACGCACACCACCCGGATATCCTCCGGTTCCTCGACACGAAGCGCGAGAATGCGGATGAGAAGATCCGGATCAAGACCCTGTCGCTGGGAGTTGTGATCCCGGACGTGACCTTCGAACTGGCCCGGGACAACCGGGACATGCACCTATTCAGCCCTTACGACGTGCAGCGAGAGTACGGCACGCAATTATCAGATCTGCCGCTCACCGAATACTACGATGACCTTGTAACGAACCCGCGGATCCGCAAGACCACGATCAGCGCCCGCGAGTTCTTCAAGACCCTCGCCGAACTGCAGTTCGAGTCCGGCTACCCCTACGTCCTCTTCGAGGACACCGTCAACCGCGCCAACCCGCTCGTGGGGCATATCAACATGTCGAACCTGTGCAGCGAAATCCTCCAGGTTAACACGCCCTCGACGCTAAACGCCGCCGGCGGCTACACAAAAATCGGGAACGACATCTCATGCAATCTCGGCTCGCTGAACATCGCCGCCGCGATGGCATCACCCGACTTCGGCACCACCATCGAGACCGCCGTACGGGCGCTGACGAGCGTTGCGGACCAGACAGACATCGATGCAGTGCCATCGATCGCAGCGGGGAACAACGCTTCGCATGCGATTGGACTCGGACAGATGAATCTTCACGGATTCCTCGCCTCACAGCGCATTCGTTATGGCAGTGAGGAAGGCGTTGACTTCACTGACATCTATTTCCTCACCGTCACTTACCACACGCTACGCGCCTCAAACCAGATCGCCATCGAACGCGGAACTGCGTTCGATGGGTTCGAGACCTCGACCTACGCTGATGGCTCCTACTTCGATAAGTACATCGCACGAGACTGGCTGCCTGCCACCGAGCGAGTCGCTGCACTGTTCAGCCAAGTAGGAATCGCGATCCCGACCCGTGAGGACTGGCAGGCGCTACGCAAGTCAGTCATGGCGCACGGCATTTACAACGCCTATTTACAGGCGATCCCACCGACCGGATCAATCTCGTATGTCAACAATGCGACCGCATCAATCCATCCAATAGCGGCAAAGATCGAAATCCGAAAAGAAGGCAAACTAGGCCGCCTCTACTACCCAGCCCCACACATGACCGACGACAACATCGAATTTTTCGAGGACGCGTACGAGCTCGGCTACGAAAAGATCATCGACACCTACGCCGCCGCCACCCGCCACGTCGACCAAGGCCTCTCACTCACGTTATTCTTCCGCGACAGCGCCACCACCCGGGACATCAACAAAGCGCAGATCTACGCCTGGCGTGCCGGAATCAAAACCCTCTACTACATCCGCCTGCGTCAACCCGCCCTCGAAGGCACCGAAATCGAAAACTGCGTCTCATGCGCACTTTAACGTTGAAACTCTGATCTCCCAGAAGGAACCACAATGAATTCTCACGACACCCTTTACTCGAATACCGAGATCGCTGTGACCCCACCAGGCTACCGGCATAACCCAGCCGCCCGCATACGCCCTATCAACTGGAACCGTGTCGTCGACGATAAAGACCTTGAAGTCTGGAACCGCCTCACCGCCAACTTTTGGCTCCCTGAAAAAGTTCCACTTTCCAACGATCTTCCTGCATGGGAAAAACTCACCCAGGAAGAACGAACACTAACCATGCGCGTATTCACAGGGCTCACCATGCTCGACACAGTCCAGGCCACCGTCGGAGAAATCTGCCAGATCCAAGATTCACAGACAGAACACGAAGAAGCCGTCTATACCAACATCGCCTTCATGCAAGCAGTGCACGCCCGTTCCTACTCCTCCGTTTTTTCGACTCTGACCTCGACGCCTGAGATTGACGGTGCTTACCGATGGGCCATCGCCAACGACATGCTCCAGGAACGGTGTAAAAAGGTACTTACCCACTATTACGGAGATGACCCGCTTAAACGCAAAGTCTCCTCAACGCTGCTCTCCTCGTTGCTACTTTATGCAGGGTTCTATCTGCCGCTGCACTTCTCCGTACACGCGACGCTCACAAACACCGCGGACATGATCCGGCTGATCTTGCGCGACAAAGCTGTGCACGGCTACTACTCCGGATACAAATACCAGCGAGGCCTCGAAACCCAGTCCCCCGCCACTCAAGAAAAAATGCGCAAGTTCACCTATGCACTCCTCGAAGAACTCTATGAACTCGAATTGCAGTACTCCGGTGAGCTTTACAAACCACTCGGACTCATGGACGACGTCGCCGTGTTCGTCCGTTACAACGCGAACAAAGCACTCATGAATCTTGGCTATCCAGCCCGCTTCACACCGGAAGAGACAAACGTCAACCCCGAGATCCTCGCCGCCCTCGCACCAGGAGCAGACGAGAATCATGATTTCTTTTCCGGGTCCGGCTCTTCCTACATCATCGGCAAAGCCGAAGACACCAGCGACGACGACTGGGATTTCTAACCCAGTCCTCATTCCCACATACTCGCCTGAGAAAGAGCACCGCACCTTGAATAAGAACGTCTCCGTCCTCATCGGTAGCCTACGCCGAGGCTCCTACGCACGAAAAATAGCCCATAATCTTATCAACTACTTCCCTGACAACTACAACGCGAGCATCATCGAGATCAGGAATCTACCTCTCTACGATTTCGACTACGACGATCCCCAAATCATCGACAAACCCACCCCACCGGAATACACCCTGTTCCGCAAGACCATCAAATCCTCAGACGGGGTATTATTCGTCACGCCAGAGAACAACCGAACCATCCCCGCATGCCTGAAAAACGCCATAGACATCGGGTCCAAACCCAACAACGATGTCATCTGGCAGCGACTTCCCGCAGGAATCATCAGCCACTCCGTCGGTCGCATGGGCGGGTACAGCTCGCAGAAGAACCTTAGGCTTGCCCTTTCATATTTCAACATGCCCACCCCCGGCCAACCAGAAGTCTTTCTTTCCCAGTCACCCACGCTTCTCGATGCAGACGGCCATGTGACCCAGGAATCCACAGTGGAATTTCTTCAAAACTATGTCTCTCGCCTTGTTCAGCTCATCGAACAAAACACTGATTCCCGCTGACCCTCTTACCAAGCTACAAGGGGAACCTACAATATCAACGCTCGTGCGATGCCGAACATGGGGGCGGTCCAAACAAGCCTAACCAGCAAGTTGAGCCGAAACATGGGGAAAATGGCTTAGAGCAGCGCGCTGAAGCTAATCCCTTTGAACTGAGCGAATGAAGCTTAGAAACCTCTTTTCAGCCCAGTTTACTTTTCTCATTATTGAAGGTTGATAACTTCACGACTATTGCGATCTGCTTGTTACCCTGAATGCATGCAAACTTCAGACCCACCACGGGCCCCCACGGTTCGGACCGAGCGTTTCACCTCACTCATCCTTGCGGAAAACCCAATCGAATGGTCAGGCGCCCATATTGGTCGCCTGACCATTCGCATCTATCGGATATTTGAGCCGCCAAACTGATCGATTCATATGGCGCTTTGCAGTCTTCCCGAAGAAACTACACATCAACCTTCAAAACCAGAGCAGAACCATAATAAGCAAACAAAGAGACAGTCGACCCGCGTAAGCCGCGCTGCCGGCTATACCCTCAGCAAACCAATTGCGTCGCGTTACTGCGTGATGCGGTTACAACACGTCTGACAGGCAATTAAACCCCGCATCCTAAGCAACATCAGACCACAAAAAGAAGTGCACGCTTTCCTACTTCGCCCATAAGGCTAAATCAAACCAATTCGCTGGCATACCCAGGCTGTCAACGGTGAGGCTAGAAGAGCTGGGAAAGCCATTTATCAGCTCGATCATTTTTTCGGACCAGTCGCATTCGGGATCGATCGATCGCAATAGATAGGCCATGATAGCTATTACGTTGTAGAGCCCGAAGACCTGCTTAGATGATTCCTCTTCTTTCAAATGATCCAGCAGCGGAATCTGGCCAAGCGCAGGTCGCTTCGGCGCAAAGACAAGTTTTCGGTTAAAGAGCCTCGCGTGGTGCGCGGAAACATTCCGCACATAGTTGAGGCTCGCGATCCAGCTTGCCATGATCCTTTTGGAAGGGACACCATACGTCATTGCGATCTCTGTGCCTGTCGAGTTCTGAAGCCCGCCGTACATCCTGCTCAGATGCCCGAACTCCATAATCTCAGTAAGTTCCCAAACCGGCATTTGATCATCATACTTTTGACGAAAATGTGCCACGAAAGACTCATCTGAACTACTTTGCCGTTCCCGCGTCCGAGTGATGAGTACTTCATGCTTACTCGGCCAAATGACTCCCCCGGCTTCGGCTTCGCTAGTCGTAAACGAAGAAACGAATTGGGTGGCGTCAAGATGCGCGAATGGCGACTTCCTACCCAAGACATACCCAAGTTGCATGCGCAACGAAATTTCAATGCGCTCGATGCCATCCAACACCAGAATTCGCAAGGCTCGATCGAAATCAATGAGTTTTCTAGCATGTTCCAGCGAGGTACCCCTGCGGTAGGTATTCAACACCTGGACACGTTCTCGACCATCCGCCTCATAGACAAAACGAGAATCGCGGAAGGGATACAAGTACCCTGTCAGACGGTAATACCCCACAGCCCTCAGTAGCTGTATCCCCGCTTCACGATCACCAATCAGCACACCATTAAGCTCTAGCTTCGCGAGCTGCTCTTCTACCGATAGCCACTTTTTAGTGTATTGAGCCATGAACTTCCCTGTTAAAGAAAATCAGCCCGAGCCATAAGGCGAGCGGGCTGATCATGATGACATCATCATAACAGACCAGAAACCAGAACTGACCACCGTCTCTTACCTAAATACATCTGACTCTATGGGAGGAGCACTAAGACCATTCGACAGTTCCTAAAACGGTCGTTTGTGACACAGTCATGCGCCAGGTTGAGTGGAAATCCTCGACGATTGAGAACTCAACAGATTTTCGAGGATATTTCGTCGCAAAACTCAGTTTCATAAACTATGTGTCGAAAGATTAGCCACTCCACGGGTATTGCCCCACCGCACCCCTAGATCGCCCCGATCCCATCTGGCTATGGGCTCAACCATTCAAACTTCGACCATGAAATGCCTCGGCGATACCAACATCCAAGCACAGGCTACAACCGACATTCTGCATAATCATGCATTATCCATGCTTCAGAAAGGCCCTCGACCTAACAAGTAATATTTTGAACTTCGGTGTACCGAACATTAGAGTTCTACCCATGCAACATAATGCTTCACAACGAACCAACGACGGACTCTGGATCGAAGCCGTCGCATTGTTCCGCGCCGCGCAAGAGTCCAAGCACCACGAAGCGCAGTCACTACTGGGTTCCTCCACCGACCCTGCAACTGTAGTGCGTTACTTCCTGCGACTAGTCGGCATTTACTGCCGCGGCGAAAACCCGACCAAATTAGAACGATTCGCCTCAGCTGCACATCGCGCAGGGCCACCCCCTGAGACCCCGCCATCACTCATGAGCTCACTCTAGATTCTTCAGCCGTAAACCTACGATCGAAAGGCAATCCTATGCCCAGATCTCCACGTTCATTCCGCCCACGCTTTTCCCTTGCTATTAGCGCAGGAGCCCTAGCTCTCCTCCTCACTGGCTGCACCACTTCCCCGCAAAATTACGCCACAACTCAAGAAAAGAAACCGGTGGTCCTAACCACATTCACCGTACTAGCCGATATCGCTGAAAACGTCGCCGGCGACCACCTGCAGATCGAATCCATTACGAAATTCGGAGCGGAAATACACGGCTATGAACCCACCCCGGGCGATATCAGCAAAGCTGCGAAAGCTGACCTGATCCTGGATAACGGAATGAATCTCGAAGCATGGTTCGGCCAATTCGTCGAGGGCTTAGACGTGCCCCACGCTGTTGTCAGTGACGGTGTCGAACCAATCGATATCACCGAAGACGAGCATGCCGGAAAACCTAATCCCCATGCCTGGATGAGCCCGCTAAACGTACAGGTCTACGTCGATAACATGGCCTCGGCATTCAGCACTCTTGACCCTGAAAATACCAATGAATACGCGCGTAATGCAGCAGCATACAAAGAGGAATTACAGGAAGTGCATGACGAGCTAGTCACTGAACTTTCCCATCTGCCCCAGAGCCAACGAGCACTCGTCACTTGTGAAGGAGCTTTTTCCTACCTTGCCAAAGACACCGATCTAACCGAAAAATACATCTGGGCCGTCAACGCGGAGCAGCAAGCAACACCCCAGCAGATAACCTCTGCCATCGAATTCGTCACCACGAACCAAGTACCCGCAGTTTTCTGCGAGTCCACAGTGTCTGACGCGCCCATGCAGCAGGTCGTCGAAGCCACCGATGCCAAATTCGGTGGCACCCTCTATGTGGATTCCCTCTCCGGAAAAGACGGTCCTGTGCCTACCTATTTAGAGCTGATCCGTCACGACACGCAAACGATTATCGACGCATTGACTGGTGAGAATTAATGCCCCCAGCTATTTCGCTTAAAGATGTCACTGTCCAATACGGTGCGATACGAGCACTAGAGCAAGTAACGCTGGATATCAATCCACACCGGGTCTGTGCTCTGATCGGCATGAACGGTTCGGGAAAATCTACCTTATTCAAGACCATCATGGGCCTGGTTCACCCCGTCACAGGAACAGTTTTGGTTAATTCCCATAATCCTGCTGCAGAACGCAAACGTGCAGGAATCAGTTACGTCCCGCAGCATGAAGACATCGATTGGGCATTCCCACTCTCCGTGCGCGAAGTCGTCATGACTGGACGTTACGGAAAGATGGGACTCACGCGCCGTGCTAGGACTGCCGACCAGCAAGCCGTCAACGAAGCACTAGAAAAAGTGGAGCTCACCCAATACGCTGACCGGCAAATCGGCCAGCTTTCCGGAGGGCAGAAAAAACGCGCGTTCGTTGCTCGCGGCATCGCCCAAGAAGCGAAGATCCTGCTCCTCGACGAGCCATTCGCAGGAGTGGACAAACGATCCGAAGCAACAATCACCCGTCTAATCCGCGAACTTGCCTATAAAGGTGCCACCGTTGTGGTGTCGACTCACGACCTACAAGCATTACCCGAACTAGCAGACGAGGCCATCCTTCTTATGCGCCGAGTGCTGATGCACTCTTCTCCAGAAAACGTCCTTCAACCTGAGAATCTGGCTATGGCCTTCGGACTTGACGTGCTGGCAAAAGGATAACTGTGCAACTAATCGACCTTCTCATCGAACCGCTCAGCTATGAATTCATGCTTCGAGCTTTGATCACTACGCTGACCGCATCAGTAGTTTGCGCGGTCCTCTCATGCTGGCTTGTCCTCATCGGCTGGTCCCTCATGGGAGACGCGGTATCGCACGCAGTGCTCCCCGGTGTTGTCCTTGCTTATATTGTCGGCGCACCCTTTGCCCTAGGAGCGGTAATCTTCGGATTCCTCGCAGTGCTGCTCATCGGCATTGTGCGAGACACCAGCAGAGTAAAAGAAGACGCCGCCATCGGAATCGTTTTCACCACACTCTTTTCCCTGGGACTAGTCCTCATCTCTGTAACCCCAGCGCACACTGACCTGAACCACATCATCTTCGGAAATCTACTAGGCGTCTCATGGACAGATCTGGCACAAATCATCATCCTCGGTGCCCTAACCCTGGCGATACTCCTCACCAAACGCCGGGATTTCACTCTCTACGCCTTTGATCCAACCCATGCCCACGCCATTGGATTGAACCCACGTTTACTCGGGGCACTGCTCTTAGCACTTCTAGCAACGACAGCGGTCGTAGCGCTACAAGCAGTCGGAGTCATCCTTGTGGTCGCCATGCTCATCATCCCAGGAGCAACCGCATACCTACTAACCAACCGCTTCAGCAGAATGCTGATGATCGCCCCACTCATCGCGGCACTATGCGCCGTTATAGGATTGTATGCGAGCTACTACTTCGACACAGCCTCCGGGGGCATGGTCGTCCTCAGCCAAGGCGCCGCTTTCTTCCTGGCATATCTCTTCAGCCCACAACATGGACTAATCAGCGCCAAACTAGCTAGGTATCATAGGACCCGCAACGAATCCCGGCTACAGCACAGCCCCAATTAAAGAGTAAAGGGAAGCCAGAGGCCGGCGACCCCTCGGATCAGTTGCCTGCCTCTGGGTTCTCTCCCGTCGCCTATGAACCTATTGCATCCTGTGAATCAATGGATACATACAGTGCCTTGACCGCTGCAGCGCCAAGAAGCACAGATTCTTTGGCCCCTGAGATCCGAGCTTCCAATACCCCCGAAAATGGGGCACCTTGACTGATCGACAGCTTTTTCCCAATGCAGAACCCATGATCTTCAAAGAACTTCAGCATTTGAGGGTCCTCGTCAGAAATCCGCTCGATACTTACATCCTGCCCCGCTCCAACATCACTAAGTGGGACAGCGGCTGGCGAATCCACCGCGCCTGACGCCGAAGGGATCGGATCGCCATGGGGATCACGCGAGGGAAACTCCAGTAATTCGTCGATCCGCTCCACCATGAAGTCAGACACCGCATGTTCCAGATTCTCAGCCTCATCATGCACCTGATCCCAGGAATACCCCAGCACCTCGACAAGAAAAGTCTCCAACAGCCGATGCCTGCGGACCATCTGCACAGCATAGCGACGGCCTGACTCTGTTAGCTCCACCGAGCCATATGGTGCATGCTCCAAGAATCCCTGCGTGGAAAGCTTACGGATACCCTCCGACACCGAGGACAACCTCAACCCCACACGATCAGCAATTAACGAAGGAGTTACAGGGGAAGAAGTCCATTCAGACAAACTCCACACGACCTTCAAATATTTCTGAGCACTCGGGGTTAATTCAGAGATGGACATAAACAGATTCTATCTGCCAATGCAGAATCCAGATCCGCCACATTGATTTCTCAGACGTCTCACAACCTAAAGGTTGCAAGACGTCTCACCACCTACCACTCCCCTGCTGTGATTGTTAACTTCGTTTGCCGGTTTCTGCGCACCTAATATTGGCGGTTCAACTGATTCCGATCACTAGCGTGGATCGCGCAGCTTCAACAACATCATCGGTAATCGTGTCCAGCTCATTGATTTTCATGACTCGCTGCATCTGTGTGAAGAGTCGATCGATCAGCCGGAAATTACCGCGCGTGATACGGGCGATCGCCGCGACAGCTTGCGTATCGGTGAAGTCCTCCAAGTCCAGAGTTTTTCCGAGGGCACGCCACTTTCGTTGCAGAACGAAATGCAGTTCATCCTGAGCAAGCGGACGGTACTCGTGAGCAAAACCAACACGGCTATAGAGCTGAGGGTATCGACTGAACTGCTTTTCGATGCCAGGCATCCCAATCAGCATCAGCGCGATATTGTTCCTGTCATACCTATCTCGTAGCACTTCTAAGGCAGTGGCGTTGAGTCGCTCCGACTCGTCGACGATGATCAGCTCAACATGCTTGTCTTGATTCATCGGGCCCGTCGTGGCACCTAAAGTATCGAGATGTTGATGGATACAGATCGAGGTCCGGGTGGTGACCAGAGAGAGTTCATCCTTGATTTGCTTAGGCGTCGTCAGAACCCCTGGGGTGAAGAAGACGGTCCGCGTTTTGGCCAGATCCTTGTAGATCTGGAGGTCACTGTCCTCCCGTCGGCCCCATTCCTCTATTAACGCCTCGGCTTTCGGGCTCCAGTTGGCATAACGTTTAGCCGATAGGGTTTTGCCAATTCCAGCTTGTCCATAGCAGACCCCGATAGTCCGCTGCCGACGCACCGCATTGGCGAACTCAGTGAAGCGGCGGTGCTCCTTCGTTGCGATAAAAGTTGTTGGTCCCATTACTCGTCCTCCGCGTAAGTGCGCAGCTTCGTTTTCTTGGTTCGGTGGACCGCCGGATCAGGCTGGGGTGCCTCCGTGGTTGGTTGCCCGGCCGGTAGAAATTCCGCGACGGTGGCGATTCGTTCATTGATTTGTCCGCGCAGCTGACGCTTTCGTGCAGAGCGTGCTTTCTGGATGTCCTTAAAGGTCATGATGGATCGTTCGTGCGTGGGATCCACAGCTTTGCAGATGTGCTGGCCACGATGAAAGACCTGAATCTCGGCAACGTCTCGCGGGTCGTAGCGAAGGATGACGGATTCTCCGACATAGGCAGCCAGCAAGGGAGATATGTAGCGTAGCCCTTGGAAGTGCACCCCATCGCGGTGGACGATTCGAGGTTTGGCGACCGTGAGCAGCAGCAGGTTCAGTTCATCGATGGATTCAGGCAGACGCGGCAACCAGCCGTTGCCCTGCCACGCTTTTTGAGGTGTTTCTTTGATCTCTTGGTGTTCACGCTGGTGGTAATTCTGCCCAATGAACTCACCTAGCGCCGTGTCCAGTTCACTAATCGATAGTCCGGGTTTGGGATTGCGTACGTTGTGCAAGTAACCCGGTAGCCGGGCCAAAAGCTCGGTATTCAACGTACCGAAGAAACGCTCAATCTTTCCTCTGCCCTGTGGCCGGGCTACTGCAGAGAAAGTGATTTCGAAGTGCAGGTCTCTGGCGGCCTGCGCCATGTGGTGGCTCGTGAAATCGGTTCCGTGGTCCACGTAGAGCACATCAGGGATTCCGCACATCGGCCAATCAGCTGTCTTTTTGGGCCAGATCGCCTCACGCAACGCCAATGCCGTATTCAAGGATGAGGGAGCACCGGTGAAGATCATGTACCCGCACAGGGCTCGCGAGTAATCATCCATGATCGTGGTGAGCCACGGGCGAACCGGCCGATGACCAGTGTCAAAAACCAGAATGTCGAGCTCGGTATGATCAGCCTGCCACACCGCGTTCGGACGTTCGGCGCGGCGGCGCCAGACCAGTTCGTACTTATCGCGGTACACCGCCGCGCCTTGCTGCGCCAGTGTCATCATCCCGGGATCTATCTCGCCGACAATCGAGCGGATGGTTGAGTAGGAAACCGGTGCCCATCCCTGGTGGAGCGCCACCTTGTTAGCTTGCTGGTGGATGGCTGCCGTCGTCCTGGGCAGTTTAGCTAAGGCGAGGCCTTCGACCAGCTTCACGAAGTCGCTGGGCATCCGGCGTCCGCGTTTGCCCTGTGCCACCGGTTCCAGACCAGGCTTCCCCTGGAGCTTGAAGCTCTGGTGCCATCGCTGCAGTGTCCTCAGGCCGATATGGTGTTCCTCAGCCAAGACCGTCAGCGGCACTCCGTCTTCGACGTGTTGCCGCAGTATTTCCCAGCGTGCCGTTGCCTTGATCAGGCCGCTGTAAGAGGTTCCTGCTTTCACGGTACTGCTGCCATTCTGGTTTTGTCCCAGCGGTGCGTCCCTGCGCGGTTCGCTTCGCCGGGACATGGCCGATCACAGGCTCTTGACAGAGGCGGATTCTTGGCCCAAGTGGCGGTAGAACGTCGCGCGGCTCCAGCCAACCAGACGTGCTGCGTCTTCGGCGGTGCGTCCCCTGGCGCGGGCATCTTTGGCGATCGCGAGCTTATCGGCAATCACCGCCGGGTCAGAGACCGGCCGGCCGAAACGGGTTCCGGATTGCCGGGCGGCAGCAATGCCGGCATTGACTCGTTCAACGATCAGCTCGCGCTCGTACTCGGCCAACGAGGCCAGCATGTTCAGCATCATCCGCCCGGTCGACGTGGCCGGGTCGATCCCATCGGAAATGGAGCGGACATTCACCCCGCGCTCGCGCAAGAGGTTCACGGTGTTCAAAACATCGATCAGGGATCGCCCGAGCCGGTCTACTCGCCAGACCACCACGGTGTCCCCGGACTGCGCGTACTCGAGCAGTTTCTTCATCCCGGGCCGCTCAATCGCGCTCCGGCTGCCGGACGTCACATCGGCGAACACGTCGCGTTTCTGCACCCCCGCTGCAGCAAGAGCGTCGAGTTGCAAGGCCGCGTCTTGGCTCGAAGTGCTCACTCGTGTGTATCCCAAATGCCTCACCTGCCCAGTGTGACTCAAAAACCCCTGTGCGGCAAGCAGGTAAGACGTTTTACGTTGGGACGAGTTTATAAGACAAATACAGCCCGCGTTTTCCAAGTATTTGATGAGACAAGTTTCTACTCTAGGTAGCGTCTCAAAAAGCTTTAGGTTATTGGGACAAGCGGAGCTGCGCAATCCACAGTCATCTGGACGCAATGTAGAACTGCCACTTAAACGCCAGGTGACGATAACCGCCACGCATGCAGGATTAAAATTTCCGACGCCTCTTTGAATGCGCGAATTTAGTTGAGGGTGGTGCTCAATGTCGAGAATTGAATTGAGATGGGAAGACTGTCCGCAAAAATACATTCGAAGAGTTTGCTTTTATCTGAGCAAAGGATAATCTTTCCTCATGAAAAAAAGCGTCTTTGGGGCAGCTTCAGGAATAGCAATTGCCACTCTTTTATTGAGCGCCTGCACCAGTAGTTCCACTTCGGAGACTGCTGCGCCGGTAACAACTCCGGACAATTCGTCCACGTCACCCAGTTCAACTGTCTTGGATTCAGCAGGGGTCTATAAGAGGCATTCGGAATCTATTCAGCGCCTCTCTGCGGGAAATCAAATACTGAGCGAGGTGGAAGGTAACGGATCAGTTCAACTAACCATCGGAGAAGTACCTGACGGATTTGATTCGGTCGGATTCATCGTCTCCTGCGAAGGCTCATCGCCTTGGGACTGGTTGGGTCCCTTTGAGCAGTCCAGCAGCTATGCGATAGCTAACTGATTCTCTAAAACCCATTCATCCCAAAATCGGGACGGCGTCAACCCATTCAAGGAACCATGGGGACGTTCCTGATTGTAAATCGGCTCTTCACAAATGAGGGTGTAAAACCTTCCTAAATCCACCGGTCTCCAACAATGACCGTGCGACATAGTGCGTCAAATTTCGGAACCCCAAAGCGATACCCCGCAAATGCTCCAACCGCCCATTCAACGCCTCAGTAGGACCGTTCGAACAGCCAACATGGTCAAAATACGCCAGAATATCGCTCTTCCTACGCCGCAGAGTTCCACCGAGCTTCTTCAACTCCGGCAAACCCTTGGGCACCTTCGTTCCTATCTCCTCAATCAACTGCCCATAGCCCACCGACCGACTTCTGGTTTCGATTGCCGGTACGCATCAACCATCTTCTGATAAACACTCCACACCAGTTCAACCGGCTCATACTCAGGTTTCTTGAACAACGCTTCAACCTTGGCTTTCTGCTTCTCCGTAGCCAATGACAGCCCGGTAGTCAGGGTCCGCCGGCACTGATACAGCGGATCATCTTTGCGCCCTCGATGACCGTGCTGCACCCGTTGAACCCGCTGCCTTGTCTGGTCCAACGCGTCAGATCCGAGCTTGACCACATGAAAAGGATCCAAAACTTCCACGGCTTGAGGTAGCTCTTCAGCGGCAGCGGTTTTGAAGCCTGTGAAACCATCCATCGCGACGACCTCAACAGTGTTTTTCCATGCTTCATCGCGTTCAGCAAGCCAGGTCTTAAACACGGCCTTGGAACGGCCGGGAATCATGTCTAATAAACGGGATGCTCCGGTGTCTTCCATGACGGGCGTGAGGTCCACGATGACCGTTACGTATTTATCCCCGTCGCGGGTATGACGCCACACGTGTTCGTCAACGCCAAGGACTTTGACCCCGTCAAAGCGGGTGGAATCATTGATCAGTAACCGTTCACCCTCGGCCAACACCGCGTCATTGGCGGTATTCCACGAAACGCCTAATCCTTCAGCAATCCGTGAGATTGAAAGGTGTTGGGTGACCAGGCCATAGAGCGCCCAACGCAAACCAGTTTTACTGATTTTCTGTCGTGGTGATACAGCTTGGGTGAGGTCTTCACGCCAGACATGGTGGCATTGCGTGCACCGGTACCTGCGGTGACGGATAGCTAGGGCGGTGGGCTGCCAGCTGAACGGTGCGTGCGCGATACGTCTGATGACGGTATCGCGTGGTATTCCTTGGGCTCCGCAGGATTGGCACCATGGGTTTGGGGTGGTGACTTCGCAGAGAATCTCAGCCCTGGCTGAGGTTATGTGTTGAGCGATAGCCGTTAGTCCTAGACTGTCGAGGCCGGTGAAAGTCGTCAGATCCGCTGGGGAATAGATAGAATGGTGCACAGTCGAGGTCTTTCAAGAATCGTTAGTGTGGTAACTTCCATTCTCGTGAAGGCCTCGACTTTTTATTGATTTATGACATGCCTGTGAGCTGTGGTGTTGGGTTTAGGTATCTACACTCTGAATTCGGAAGAGCCTGTAAATCTCTTTCCATTCATCAGCCAAATACTTTGCCTCCACCATGGTGTCCATGATTTCCCCAGAGAGCTGTTCACGCCGGAACTGCGCATTAAATGACTCAATAAAACCGTTCTGCCAAGGCGAACCTGGATCGATAAACGCAGTCCGCACCCCAACAGTGTTGCACCAATCCACCAGCGCGCCGGCAGTGAATTCAGGCCCGTTATCACACCGCACGAATGCCGGCTGCATCCCGGTTTCAGCAATAATTCCCTCTAAGACTGCCACCACATCCGCAGCCTTGAAAGACCGGCGAGGAATGATAGCCAGCGCGGTCCTGGTGAACTCATCAATGACATTAAAGAACCGGATATGACGTCCGCAAGAGGTCACATCCGACTGAAAATCGAAGCTGAGCACATGCATCGGATACTCGGCGGTCAAACGCTTTTGCTCCCCAGCTCCCGGGCCGGTCCGGCGCTTCTTTCGACGCTTGGGCTTACAGACTAGACCTTCCTCACGCCACAGACGTCGAACACGCTTACCGTTCAGCACGGTGCCTGCCCACCGTTCGGCGGCCAGCAGGTGCCACCGGGCCTTGCGCCAGCCCCATGTTGGATGCTTAGACGCGACGGCCCTCAGATCTGCGCGAAGCTGTGCTTCGTCAAAGCTCATCGGCGATTTCTTCTTACGTAGTGCAGAGCGGTTCTGGCCCAGAACTTGGCAAGCGAAGCGTTCGGACGCCCCGAATTTTCCCATCGCCATCCGTACAGCACGGCGGCGTGGTTCGGGGCTTAGAATTTTCCCTTAGCCACCTCGGTCAGGATGTCGTTGGCGAGCATCTGATCGGCCAACAGCTTCTTGAGTCGGGCGTTTTCCTTTTCCAGTTCTTTGGTGCGTTTGCTGGCTTCGGCGTTTTTCTCGGACCCGTACTGATTAATCCAGCGGTACCAAGTAGCTTCAGTGATCTGCAGTTCTTTGATGACCTCGATCATCGTGTGGCCGTCGTTGAGCATCTTCTGTCCTTGGCGGACTTTAGCGACGACCTGGTCTGGTGTGTGTCTGCGTGCCATTGTTTCTGTGATTCCTCCTGTGTCCATTGTCGAACACGAATACTCACAAAGTCACTGGACTACTTTTCGGGGACCCAACCAGGACATCGCATTAAGTAGCGAAACTAATATTGGGGGCAGTGACTGTGGGGACGATGACGCTGCCGAAACTAG
>NZ_JBQSYL010000042.1:0-24811 GCF_052379245.1 Glutamicibacter sp. AOP12-B1-11
ACCCACCGGGAGCGTGCTGGTGGTGGGGAAGGCCTAAACGCTGGGAATTGATGATTGGAAGAGATATTTCTCTTGATTCATTGGCATCGCCGTAATTCCGTGGAGCGCGGAGCAGATGGTTTGTTGGAGGTACGGGTGAATCCGGGAGGGACCCTGTCTGTGCGTAGTAGTGGGATTCCAGCGGATGCCGGAGACGAAGTCAGAGATCGACAGGATCAGTGGGAAAGTGTCTTCTCCCAAGGGGACCTGTTGGTAGCGTTAAAACGAGTCGAGCGCAGCAAGAGCCCTGCCGGTGTTGACGGGCTGGGCATGGAGGATATCCGGGGCTGGCTGTTCGAGCAATGGGAGGAGACCCTGGAGGCGTTGGACGCTGGCGCGTATGCGCCGTTACCGGTGCGTCACGGATGATTCCGAAACCTGACGGCGGGCAACGGATGCTGGGGGTTCCGTCCGTGTTGGATCGCTTGATCCAACAAGCTCTCGCGCAAGTCCTGGCCCCGGTTTTCGAGCCGGGGTTCGTGCCGGACTCCTGCGGGTTCCGGCCGGGCAAAAACGCCCACGATGCCGTGAAGGTTGCCCAAACGGTGATCTCGCAGGGGTATCGGTGGGTGGTCGAGGTTGATCTTGATGCGTTCTTTGATCGGGTGAACAATGACATGCTGACGGACAGGGTTGCTCGGAAGGCGATAGACAAGCGGGTGTTGAATCTGGTTCGCCGTTATCTTTAGGCGGGGATCATGGCCGATGGTGTTCGGCGGGAGGCGACGGAAGGAACCTGTCAAGGTTTTCCCTTGTCACCCCTGCTTTCGAACATCATGCTCGACGATTTTGATCAGGAATTCTGGGGTCGGGGGCACCGTTTCGTGCGGTACGCCTACGATATCCGGTTGTTCCTGAAATCGAAGAGGGCCGCGATCCGGGTGCTTGATCAGGCGACGAGAGTCCTTGAGCGGTGCCTGTCGCTTCGGGTGAACCAAGAAAAATCCACGATCATCCCAGCGAACGCTGCAACATTGTTGGGTTTCGGCTTCTACCTCGTTAAGGACGGGGTCAAGGTTCGGATTGCTCCGAAGGCGTTTAAACGCATGAAGCATCGTATCCGCGCTCTGACTTCGCGGAAGTGGAGAGTGTCGATAGGGGCGCCGCATCGAATTATTGAATTTCTATGGCCGGGGATGGATCGGCTACTTTCGGCTGTCTGATGCACCGTAAAGGTTCTCTGAGCTGGACAAATGGTTAAAGCGTCGGATGGGGCAGACCCGATGGAAGAAATGGAAGCTCCCGCGGACGCGGGTCGCGAACCTGCGCAGTTTCGGGATACGCCGTTATTTGGCGTGTCAGTAGAGCAACAACAGTCGCGCGTACTGGCGTATCGCTGGATCGCCAACCCTCAAGAGGGCACTGCCCAACGAACACTGGACGAGTCAGGGCTTGTTGCTCTTTCGCCATGCGTGGGATCGGATTCAAACGACCTAGCGAACCGCTGTATGCGAGGTCCGCACGTACGGCGGTGTTAGAGGTGGGGGCGCGAAATTCGCACCACCTACTCGATTATTGACTATTGGCCATTTTTAGCGTGGTGACCACAAGAAAGAAATAAGGCTAGCAGTCCCTCAGTCAAAATGGATGTTGACCTTAACAATTCATACCCAAGAAACTACGAGCCGTGTCGCAGGTTACCGATGGAACGAAGCTGCGTCGACTCTTCTGAATCTCACCGACTAGCGTGTAACCAACGTCACCCAAGATCCTGCCGTGCGCCAGGTCCTTGTCGAGCCCATCGAGACAGAAGCCGCGTGCGCTTCCTGCCGGTGGAAATGATCTTCTGGTCCTGGTTCGCAAGCGGCGCATGTCCTGCCAGAAACCGGCCTGTGAACGACCCTCAATCGAGCAAAGCACTGCGAAGAAGTTCGCGTTCCGTGCACGGTTCACCGTACGCCGCTCGCAGTAGCTCATGGACGAATTGATGGGCGAACTGGGCGCAGTCTCCCAGATGGCTTCTGGATGTTCGGTGTCCTGGTCAACGGTCATGGCCAGGCCCAATATTGTTGGGGAATTAGTCGGGGACGTGGATAGGATGTGCACTGGTCGGCTGGGCATAGACGAGCACCGGTTCCGGATGGTCCGCTACGCCCGGTGCCGGTCCGGGAAGGTTGTTCGGATTGAGCCGTGGATCATTGTCTTCACGGATCTCGATACCGGGAAGATTCTGGATATTGTGGACGGCCGCCACTGTTGCACCGTGAAGAAATAGTTGAGATCTAAGCCGAGGTGTTGGCCCCAGCGCGTCAAAAAGGTTGCCATCGCCATCGCCATGTCTCGGAATTCAGCACAGCACGCGAGAGCCTGCCCAAGACGATGATCAGCGTGGATCGATTGCACGTTGTCGGGCTCGCGAATCTGATGATCACGCAAGTACGCCGGCGCTGCTCACACGCGGCAAATGAGCGCCGCGGCAGGCCCAGCGACTCAGAGTACAAATACCGAAAACTACTGACCTGAAATCTGTAGAACCACACCACCAATCAAGTAGAACGGCAGAAATTTATCTTGGAAACGTACCCGGAACTCGGGTGGATCCACGCGATCAAAAACGTGAGAGGACTATTGAAAGCTACGGATATACATGAGTACCAGTCCCGGTGGGCGGTGCTTGAGAAGTCGGTGAAAGCAACGAGAATGACCAAGGCGACGAAGTCCTTATTCAGTACGTTGACGGCGCGGCGAAGAGAGGTGCTGGTCTTCAGGAAACTAGGCTGACTAAGGTCAGGAGTGAGGCCGCGAATTTGACAGCGAAGAACCGGAGACGTGTCGGCAAGGGGTAATCAGAGGCATGATTGTTATCGACTCAAGATACTCTAAATATACGGTATGCTTGCGGCCGAGTTGGACATCCAGCGTAACGCTTATCTTTGAGGAGCCCCTAAAAGCGAAAAGGTGATCTGAACTGGGAAATCGAGGTATCTAATCACCATTACCCAGTTCGAAATGATTACCTTTCAGTGAAACCAATCTATCCTCGTTCTCCCCGCAAATCCTGCCAAACGCACCGGCCAATCGCTTGTATCCCATGCAGGTCTGTACTGTCTCACCAACTTCCTCAACACACTGCATGTCCGACTGCATTGCGAGGATCGTTTCTCGCATTTTGCGTCGGCTGTCGCGGTGCACAGCCAAGGCAAGATCCTAGGGATCCTCGCTTTGCCGCTCGCATCTGGCGGTGATCAAGCATACGACCTCGACCACCTACCTGCGTGCTGCCTCCGTAAATATTCGGAACCATTGCCTCCGAAACAACCATCTACAGGTTCATGGACCGGTTCAAGCAGAAGCCGGAACCGCTCGCGCGACGGTTCGCCACCCGGGGAACGCTGCTTGCGCTCTAAAGCCCGGGTTGATGCAGGATCCAGGAACTCCGGCCGGCTGGCTAGTTGCTCCAATTCGCTGATCATCGACTTCGGCGCATCGCTCGTGCACGGTCACTCAGAGAAACAACTAAAACGAATGCATCTTGGACGATTCAAGGTAAAGCAAGTGTGGGCGGGGCACGATTCGCAAGTTTCAATAGATACCATCGAAGTATGATGAATCAAACTGCAATATTTGTAGATGCCGGGTTTTTATTGTCTTTAGGTGGGCACAGGGTTGCTGGAACTACTCTCCGTTCGGCCTTTACGACGCATTATGAGTCTTTAGTTCGTGGAATAGTCCAGACTGTCAAGAAGAATACGGGCCTAAATAACCTTCGAGTCTACTGGTACGACGCTTCCAAGGACGGTCTATTTACCGAGCAGCACAAGCGTATTGGCCTGATTCCAGGTGTAAAAGTCCGGCTAGGCCGCATTTCCTATAATGGCGAGCAAAAAGGCGTTGATCTCCGGCTGGCCTTGGATTTGGTTGGCGTAGCACGACATGGATCGGCATCGGTCGCGTATCTTGTTTCCGGAGATGACGATCTGGCCGAAGCGGTAGAAGAAGCCCAAGACCTGGGCATGAAGGTCGTATTGCTTGGTTTGCAAAAGGACCAGAGTCGATTGGGAGTAGCCTCGGTTGCCGAACACCTAGCCCTGACGGCTGATGCTATTGAAGTGATGCCCGATTCCATTATTGATAGTTCATTCACCCGAATCATTGACTGGGATAAAGATCATTGTGATAAGACTGCATTGGTAGCCGGTGCGCCAACCGCGAAGCCTTCGACGGTAGCAAAACCTGGAATCCCCACCCCTGCCTTGCTGGCGCAAAAGGCGCAAGTTCTGCGCAGTGCCGAGCCAACAACTCAGGCGGAAGTCGTTTACTCCTCAGACAGCGAACGTTCTGGGTTCCATGGTCAAGCTGCCTACGAACAGAAGGAACTGACCGCGGCTGAAGAAATTGGGGCCAAGGTAGCCCAGTCCTGGCTTGCCAGCACTACCCAATCAGAGGTGGTTGAACTGGTGGCAGACAAACCGCAACTGCCGCCAGAAATCGACCGGACCTTGCTTAAGGACTGTGCCCAGGTGCTCGGAGAGTGGAAAACAGATCAACAAACTATCCGCCGTACCCTTCGTGGCGCTTTTTGGGACTATCTCGATCAGATCATGTGACGAGATGATCGCCTCGAAGAATCCAGCTTCCAGCACTGACTAAGGTAAATTTGTATCGTGACTTCTCAGCAGAAACCCTTTTACATCACCACAGCGATCTCATACCCGAATGGCACCCCTCATATTGGGCATGCCTACGAAGTTGTCGCAACGGACGCCATGGCGCGTTTCAAGCGGCTCGACGGGCATGACGTCTTCTTCTTGACCGGTACGGACGAGCATGGCCAGAAGATGATGCAGACTGCGGAGAATGAGGGCATCACCCCAGCGCAGCTTGCGCAGCGCAACTCAGATGCGTTCCAGTCGATGAATGATGAATTGGGCACGAGCTACGACCGCTTCATCAGAACCACAGACGCGGACCACCATGCCGCGGCGCAGGAGCTGTGGCGCCGGATGGAAGCCAACGACGATATTTACCTGGACAAGTACGCCGGGTGGTACTCGGTACGCGACGAAGCCTTCTACACCGAAGAACAGACCGAAGTTCGCGAAGACGGTATCAGGTACACGACCGAAACCGACACCGAGGTAACTTGGACCGAGGAAGAATCTTATTTCTTCCGGCTCTCCAAATACCAGGACAAACTGCTGGCTCACTACACAGAGAACGCTGATTTCGGCGCACCCCGATCGCGGTTCAACGAAGTTGTTCGTTTCGTTGAAGGCGGGCTGATGGATCTCTCGATCTCGCGGACGACCTTCGACTGGGGAATTCCGGTTCCCGGCAATGAGAAGCATGTCATGTACGTTTGGGTCGATGCCCTGACGAACTACTTGACCGGTGCAGGCTTCCCCGATGTGGAATCGGCATCTTTCCAGAAGTACTGGCCCGCAGACGTTCACGTGATCGGCAAGGACATTTCCCGGTTCCATGCCATCTACTGGCCGGCCTTCCTCATGTCGGCTAAGCTGCCGGTGCCCAAGCGCGTGATGATCCATGGATTCCTGCACAACAACGGTGTCAAAATGTCCAAGTCCTTGGGCAATACCGTGTCACCAGATGATTTTGTGGCGCGGTATGGACTCGACCAGGTGCGCTACTTCTTCCTGCGTGAGGTGACCTTTGGCGCGGATGGTAGCTACAACCATGACACCATCGTTGCGCGTATTAATGGCGATCTCGCAAATAATTTTGGAAACCTCGCCCAGCGATCGCTTTCCATGGTGGCCAAGAACTGCGGGGGAGTTGTGCCGGCCCCGGGACATCTGGTGGAAGCCGATGAGCAGATACTGGCTGCCGCCTCAAAGCTTTTGGAAATCAATCAGGAAGCATATAACCGCCAGGACTTCAGCCGGGCTTTGGAAGCCATTTGGCACGTCCTAGGCGACACCAACGCGTACTTCGCCGAACAGGAACCATGGAAGCTGAAGAAAACCGACCCAGCACGCATGGAAACGGTTCTCTACGTGACTATTGAAATCGTTCGCAAGGTGGCAATGCTCCTGCAGCCAGTCCTGCCGCAGACTATGACCGGCATGCTTGACCTGCTCGCTGTTGGCCAGGGGACCGCACGAAACTTCGAGAACTTTGACACCGTCCTGGTGCCGGGAACCGAATTGCCAGCCCCGGCTCCGGTTTTCCCACGGTACGAAGAACAGACGTAGCCGCAACTTTGTACGCGGCAAAAGGGGATTCAAGAATTACTGCTTAGTAGTGTTCTCATGTAAAAACGAGTAAATCTAAGTACGTTAGAATAGACGAGGCTTGACGGGCTCGGCTGAAGGTTTGTTGCAATTGTGAGTTGAATTTCGAGCAGGGAGATTCACCTCAGGAGCAGGCGAAGCACTGAAATTATTAGAAAGAGGGGCATAGGAAATATGCAAAAACTTGTAGTAGTAGGCCAAGGTTACGTTGGGCTTCCACTTTCTCAGGGGGCAGCTCATGCGGGGCTTCAGGTTACTGGACTTGAATTGAACACGACCGTGGTGGAGAACCTCAATAACGGCATCTCCCACGTTGACGACATCTCTAACGATGACCTGTCAGTACTGCTGGATAAGGGCTACCGTGCTAGTAGCGATCCTTCTGTTATTGCCGATGCTGACGTAGTAGTAATCTGCGTACCTACTCCGCTAGGCGAAGCTGGGAGCCCGGACCTTGGTGCAGTCATTGGTGCAACGAAGACCATTCGAGACAACCTGTCGGGCGAAACTCTGGTTGTTCTGGAATCCACCACTTACCCAGGCACCACTGAGGAGATTTGCTTGCCGATCTTAACGGAGAACGGTGCAGTTCTCGATCAGGATTTGTTCTTGGCTTTCTCGCCAGAACGAATTGATCCAGGTAATCAGACTTACGGCCTGAAGAACACTCCAAAGGTTGTCGGCGGCATGACCGAAGTATCCGGAGACCGCGCTGTAGCTTTCTATAGCCAATTCGTTGATTCAGTAGTCCGTGCTAAGGGTGCCAAGGAAGCAGAAACTGCAAAGCTCCTGGAGAACACCTACCGCCATATCAACATTGCGTTGGTTAACGAAATGTCCAAGTTCTGCAACGACATGGACATTGATCTTTGGGACGTAATCAACGCTGCTAAGACCAAGCCATTTGGATTCCAAGCATTTTACCCTGGCCCAGGTGTAGGTGGACACTGCATTCCAATTGATCCAAACTACTTGAGCTACTCTGTTCGCAAGTCCCTCGGTTACCCATTCCGTTTCGTAGAGCTTGCCGAAGAAATCAACGCCTCGATGCCACGATACGTGGTTGATCGCGTGCAGAACGTGCTGAACGAATCCGGCAAGGCACTAAAGAATTCTAAGGTCCTACTTCTAGGGGTTACCTACAAGCCAGACATCGCGGATCAGCGTCACTCCCCAGCTCTGCCTGTAGCTGAGGCATTCTTGGAGCGCGGTGCAGACATCTCGTTCCATGATCCAAAGATCGGAGAATGGTTCGTGGGCGATAAGTCATTCAACCGTGTTGAATCCTTGGAAGATGCCGTTGCAAACGTAGATGTCGTGGTCTTGCTGCAGAATCACGTGAACTACAACACAGACGCTTTGGCTAACGCCAGCAAAGCATTCTTCGACACCCGCGGTGTTTCCACGGGTGACGCTGCAGAGCGTCTTTAAGTAGAGTGATTTTCGGATGATAAGAAAACTAAAAGGCTTTCAGCCTTGGCAAGTAGCGATCTTAGCCGCATGCACATCCGGATTTGTGCTCGCGGTGGCTGGAAGTTTATTGAAGCTTACAGTCCTAATCGTTGCTGGTCTTGGTATTGCCGTCCTCGGTACCTCACTTCTTCTGTTGCTTTTTAGCCGCCAGACTTGGCGTCAGCTGAAGAAGCTGGACTCGAAGGTTGGCGAGCTATCCTACGGAATGGAATCAGTAACTCTCGCGCCAAGCGCTGATGGATCTGGTAGTTCAAACGCGCCTGTCTCGAGGTTGCCTGCGGTTGGTCTTGACAACGAATGGGCTCGAAGAATGCCACACATTCGTCCCGAAATGGAGACTTTTGCTCTTCGTTCCAAGAGTCTCCGTGTTCGTGATGCGATTGCACTGGCCGCAACAAACGGCTCGCTTAAGTACAAGCCGCTTCGTGAATTGATTACCGTTGCCGACATGGGCATGATTGACCGTCAGCGATTGGAAGTTGTTCGTTCTTGGAATAAGGACATGCTTCTGACTCTCGCACGTCTTGCTGCAAACCAGCGTGCGCTTGAAAGCGACATGGCAGATGCTGCCCGTCTGTTCAACCTAGTCGAGCGTTATTTCGGAATCAAGGCTCTTGGACGTAACGATCGACTGATCTTCGTTGAGGTCTTGACCGAGACTGGTGAACTGAAGAAACAACGCGAGGCCATTAAGCGCTTTGGCATTCGCAACAAGTTCCCTATTCAGGGAGAACTGCTGCGATTGAACTCAGTACACCAAACTGATGATGGTGTTTCTGAACGTTGGTTGGACGAGTTAAACGGTCTCTTTGCAAAGGAAGACCTAGCAAAGGTTTACCTCGAAGACTCTGACTCGCTTGCTCCTATTGATCGTTTGCGAAGCAAAACCGAAAAGATCACCGATGGTCCTATGGTGTCTGTACTGGTACCCTCGTTCCGAGGTGGAGAGTTGCTCAAGACTGCGCTCATATCGCTGTTGGAACAGACTTGGGACGATATAGAGATTCTAGTGGTCGACGATTGCTCCGGTGCAGAATACGAACAGTACCTTGTAGAAGCAGAAGCCATGAGTCCAAAAATCAAGGTTCTGCGTCAGCCTGAGAATCTTGGCGCATACTGCGCTAGGAACGCCGCACTTGCAGTGGCCCAAGGTGAATTCATCACTGTGCACGACGATGACGACTGGTCGCACCCGGACAAAATTGCCCTGCAGGTCAAGCATCTGCTGGCAAACCCTGACGTACCAGGAAATATGTCCCTTCACGCCCGTTCCACCGATGAACTGAAGTTCCTGCGGATTAACAATAATCCGCAGTTTGCACAGCCGAACTTCTCGTCGTTGATGGTACGCCGTGCACTGTTTACTGATGTCGGTCCTTGGGACACGGTTAACCGTGGGGCCGATGCCGAGTTCCGTGACCGTGTTGTGAAGCGCTATGGTATGCCAATTCCTTCTGTAGGACAGATGGCGCTTTCCTTCACTCGAACTCGTGAAGGTTCGTTGACCGCAGGCGAGATGAGTCGTGGATTCATTGATCCTTCGCGACTTTTGTATCTTGCTAGCTACACGAAGTGGCACTCTGGATTTGCAGAAAACCCTGAGAGCATTCACCGGGGTCGGGATCGTGAATACCAGATTCCCTCGACGATGGAATCAGGTATGCGCGGTGCTGACTTGGGAACATTCGACGTCGTCTACGTCACTGATTTCCGTTTTCCAGGTGGCACCACCACGCTGACGCTTGCAGAAATGAAAGCGGTCGCTCAAAGTGGCAAACGTGTGGGCTTCATCCATCTGGAGTCACCTCTGAACAAGGCAACTACGCCAATCAGCGAGGTTTTATTCGAGCTTCAGCGTAGCGGCCAAGTTGAACAGGTCAGCCTCGGCGATGTTGCACATGTGCGTGTAATGATTGTCCGACATCCCACCGTCGTCACGTATCTGGAACGAGCAGATTCCAAGATTTCTGTCGACCGGGCACTTCTTATCGTGAACAACCCGCCTGTAAATAAGGGTGGTAGCGGTATGGTCTTCGACCTGGAAGTTTGCATCGAAAACATGGATCGTCTGTTTAAGACTGAGACCTATGTGATCGGTGAGTCTGATCTAACTCGAAAGCTATCCGCACCGCTGGTGCCGCAGTCGAGACTGTTGAACATTACCTGGCCTGGTGTCATCGCCAGCGGAAGTGTACCTTCCCCTGACTTTATCAAGAAGCCAGTATTGGGTCGGCACTCGCGCGATCATGGGTTGAAGTGGCCGTCCACTCTTGCGACGTTCCGTTCGGCATATGTCTCCGAGAACTACGAGACTAAGATCCTTGGTGGTGCTGACGAACTCCGCAAGAAGCTAGGAGAGTCAGCAACTGATGGAATTACTGTTCATGAATTTGGTGCGATGGAAGTAGATGACTTCCTGAGCTCTGTTGATTTCTGGGCGTACTTCCACGACGATAAGCTCACTGAGTCATTTGGTATGTCGACCGCGGAAGCAATGGCTGCAGGTAAGGTAGTAATTTTGCCGAGGTACATGGAAACTACCTTCGGCGATGGCGCAATCTATGCAGACGCCAACGAGATTGAAAGCCTGATCCAGCGCTACTGGGCAGATCGCTCGCTATACGAGGAGCAGTCGGAAAAGGCTAGAAATTATATTGCGACTCGGTACGGAATTGATTCCCTTATGCAACGACTTGAGTCAATTGACGCACCTGCTGTTGCCTAACTGCATCTGAAACTTATGGGAAATATATCTGTATGAGTTCGAGCTCATTAAGGGCATTTGCGCGCAGCCTAAGATTTAAAATCGATAGGCTGCGCGCAATATCCACGTATAAAAACATGTTTAGTGGAAATGTCGAGAACCTGACGTTTTCGAAGCCTAGCCTGAATAAGCCGCATGTTCTGTTTGTGACGAGCAATGGTGCAGGCATGGGGCATATTACTCGCTGTATGGCTATAGCTCATAGCGGAAGTAAAGACTTTCACGCATCTTTTGTCACCCTCTCATCTTCTGCAGAAGTTATAGGTCAGCAGGGCTTTGAGTACCTGCACTTCGCCAGTTCTGGTACTACTGGACAACCCGCTCGGGTTTGGAACAATAACTTTTACCAGTTCTTCAACGAGCTGACACGTAAGAATCACTTCGACGCCGTCGTATTCGATGGAACGTGGATTTACCGTGGATTGCTCGACATATTAGTTAAGAAACCAGACTTGAAGCTGGTTTGGCTACGTCGCGGACTGTGGAAGAAATCTGCAAGTATCGACCAGCTGCCTGAGATGGAAGCTTATTGCGCGCAGATTCTTACACCCTGGGACATCGGTGATCGACTGGACGAAGGCGCTCTTTCTCAGCGAAAGACGCAAACTCAAGTTCGGGGGATAGTTCTCTCTAATGGTGCTCTTTTCTCCAGAGAATCTGCGCTAGAAGAACTACGCTTGGCACCCGATAGAAACTACGCACTCGTTCAGTTGGGCGCTGGCAACATCAATGACATTTCTGACATACGCCAGAAAGTCACCACCGCGATTCGCGTGCAGTCGAAGGGGTCAGTTATTCCTGTGATTGCGTCTTCGCCACTTAGTAATCATGAGCAAAGTGACGAGAACTCGATTAGCATACGTAAATATCCGATTTCGCCGTATCTTCGCGCGTTCGACTTTGTCGTCTCTGCGGCTGGTTACAACAGCATCCACGAAATCATTAAATGGGAAGTGCCTTCACTTGTGATTCCCAATCTGAACGCGAGTACAGACGATCAGAAAACTCGCGCTGATGCCTTGTGCGACGATATAAAACACTTTACTGCTTTGTCAGACAATGAGATTGATACGTCCATTGGCGCTCTTCTGGGTTGGTCTGGAAACCGAGTGCAAAGCACGAAGCAGGTAGCTGGATACCTAAAATTCATCGACAACGGTAATGAAGCAGCCCGAGCAATTAGCGAAACTATAAGATTGTAGAATCACCAATTAGCCGCCCGAATGGAATGAAAGATAAATAGCATGCGAATCCAACTTCTTACTCATTCCTTCGGACCGGAAGTTTCTCCTCCGCAACGGCGGTGGTCTACATTCATTGAAACATTTCTTGCCAACGGGGCGGATGTTGATGTGATTGCGCCAAATCGTCAGTCGGATGAGACGTGGACGCCGTTTAGTGAAGTCGTGCTGGAAAAAGTAAGCGGTAGATTCTCTTTATACTCGTTTGCGTTTCGTTTCCGGGCACTTCGCTGGTATTCAAAGATTCTTGTCCAGTTCTTAATGATCCTTTTTATGATTCCTTGTGCTCTACGTGCACCTAAGCCAGATATTCTCATTGTTACGGTGCCGGCATTGCCGACTCTGGTAGCTGGATACATCATTTCCAAGCTACGGCGGGTTCCCCTCGTCGTTGAGATGCGGGACGCATGGCCTGAACTATTGGAGGAGTCGGGGGTAATCCATTGGAAAGCAGTAGAACGGATGGCAGTGCGGTGTATAACCCACATGCAAAGCACGGCTTCTAAAGTTGTCGCTGTCACGCCTGGGCACGCCAAGAAACTACTTAAGGGCGGCTGCAAGGATGTTGAAGTCGTAACTAATGGGTATCGCTTCAAGAAGTTCAATAGGACCAAAACCCAGTCTGGCAACGGCCCGCGTCCTCTTCGAGTCCTGTATTTAGGAAACTTAGGGGAAAGCCAAGGACTGCAGAAGGCCCTGGACATCGCGGCCGTATCCAAGGACTGGATGGATTTACGCATAGTGGGCAAAGGGTCTGCTCTACCTGCGTTACAAGTACGTGCTGACGAGTTAGGACTAAGCGGAGTGTTTTATCCGCCCGTTAAAGGTAGCGCTGTTCTTGACTGGTATGACTGGGCGGACACCTGCATAGTTTCCCTTCGAGAAGATTGGAAAAGTTTCGAATATACGGTTCCTTCAAAACTTTTTGAGCTTGCAGGATACGGCTGCCACATTACGGGTTTTGTGAGCGGTGAAGCGAAGGCCCTGATTCAGGATTATGAGCTCGGTTTTAGCTACACCGGTGATGTTCTCTCGATATCAAATTCATTGATGGCAGACGCTAGAAAAATTGTTGAATGGCAACCAAACTCAGAGTCTCTAAATGAGTTTAAGAAACGCTTTGATCTTGAACGTTTGGGGCTCGAATATTTCCGTCTCCTCAGGTCGCACTATCAGCAAATCGAAAGAAGAGAAGTTTGATGTCGGATCTTAGAGCTCGCGGACTACTTGCTGTATCGCGCATTGGCTTCAACGGCGTGAAAGAAGACCCTGTACACTTCGCGTTGTTGGTTTCACGTCGATTTGCGTCAAGCAGACTCTTTCTGGGGATCACCAAACGGATTGGTCGACTTCTCGAGGCCCATAAACTCTCTAACTTCGCATTTACTAAGAGAGTACGTAGTTCGATCTTCCTGCTAGATGGCAAGCCCAATGAGGCCATCGAATTGCTTAAAGACCAGCACGATGCGAAGTCAATGTGTGCGCGTGCCAGAATCTATGCGTTCTTGGGGGAGTATGAATTTGCTGTCGCTCAAGCAGCAAGTGCTGGAAAGGCCGGGCGGCGACTAGTTAAGCAGTACGCTGCGGAGAAATCTGTACTGTCTAAGCCGCTGATCGATCAAGATAAGACTCTATCTGTCATTCGAACCAACCATAAACGTGTCCTGCACCTGCTGACTAATTCGCTCCCGTTCACAAATAGCGGCTATACACAACGAAGCCACAGTGTTCTAAAGTCCATTCAGAAGACTGGATGGGAAGTAGTCCCATTTTCACGGGTTGGTTATCCGTGGATTGTAGGAGTACTTCCGAATTCCGACGCTGACGACATTGACGGGGTCACGTATCGTCGGCTATTGCCTAAGGTTCTTCCAGCGACAGCAACTGAACGCTTGTCCGTACAGACAGAACTTTTATCGAAAGCCGTAGTTGAGTTCAAGCCGGCAGTACTGCACACTACGACTGAGTTCTTGAATGGCATATCTATCAAAGATGTGGCTCAAAAGGCGGAGCTCCCGTGGATCTATGAAGTCCGGGGGCAACTTGCCGATACTTGGCTGTCCGGATGTGCAGATCGTAGTAGGGAATCCTTCCGGTACATAAACTTCAAAGCCAGGGAATCAGAGATAGCGAAGTCTGCAGACGCAGTCATCACTCTTGGAAGCACCATGAGGGACGAGCTAATTGCGGCGGGAGTGGATCCTCAGCGTATTCTGATCTGTCCGAACGCCGTCGGCGAGGAATTCATCGAGAACGTGCCAGACAAATCCACGAGCCGACAGAAGCTCGGACTAGCGGACGACTGGCAGCTGATCGGTACTGTTTCAAGCCTCGTTGGTTATGAAGGACTCGACCTTCTCGTTAGGGCGTTTGCGGAGCTTTCGTCAAACCATCCAAAATTGCGGCTCGTGATCGTCGGCGACGGCACCGAGCGGACGAGCCTCATCAATTTAGCCGATGAATTAGGCATCAAGGACCGGGCTGTATTCCCCGGCCGAGTTGAGAAGAGCAAAGCTCGGCTATATCATCGAGCGTTGGATGTTTTCGTTGTTCCTCGTCGTGATTTGGATGTTACACGCGCAGTGACACCTCTTAAACCAGTAGAAGCTATGGCTTTCGAAGTGCCGGTTGTTGCTACGGATCTTCCCGCATTGCGCGAGATCGTGGATGATGGCGTGGATGGATTGCTCTTTGAGGCAGGTGACCAGTTCGATCTTGCCGATAAGATTCGTGTTTTGCTAGATGACAAAGCAATGCGAGACACGATGGGGCGGGCTGGGCGTATGAAAGTCCTGTCTACGAGGACATGGGCGGCCAACGCGGAGAAGATTACCAGTCTGTACAGTTCGTTGTGTGCTGGAAGAAGTGAGCAGTAGAGATCCTAAATCGCAGTACTTCAAACTTGATCGACTAAGCGTAAATAATCCTCGGAAGTAGAATTAGAATGTCTGAAATTGATGTCTGTGTCGTGGGCATGGGATATATTGGGTTGCCCACGTCGGTTGTATTAGCCGAAGCGGGTTGGCGCGTACATGGAGTAGACATTAATGAACGAGTCGTAGACGACTTGAGCAACGGTATAGCTACCTTCGAAGAACCGGGGATCTCCCCGGCACTCAAAAGCAGCATTACGACCGGATATCTCACTGTGTCTACCGTTCCACTAGTGTCGAATACGTACATTATTGCGGTGCCAACGCCTATTGATTCAAGCAACGAGCCGGATACCTCATACATTCGATCGGCAATAGAATCGGTAGCCCCTTTAGCTAAAGCCAATGATCTCTTCATTTTGGAAAGCACTTCGCCAGTAGGCACAACCGAAATGATCCGTGAAGTCTTGCTCGGTCTGAGACCTGACTTAACGGAATCCCACTTGTTCTTCGCTCACTGCCCAGAACGTGTGATTCCTGGCCGTATGATGGCGGAAATCGTCACTAACGATCGTGTCGTAGGTGGGTATGACGAGATCTCCGCGGAACGTGCGGCGAATCTGTATCGCTCATTCTGTCAGGGTGAAATACACCTCACTGATGCCCGCACGGCTGAACTAACCAAGCTGACCGAAAACTCTTTTAGAGATGTCAACATCGCATTCGCCAACGAGCTGTCAATCGTTGCTGACCATCTCGGCGTTAACGTCTGGGAAGTAATCGAATTGGCCAACAAGCACCCACGTGTTCAAATTCTTCAGCCAGGACCAGGCGTTGGTGGTCACTGTATTGCTGTTGATCCATGGTTCCTTGTCGCGTCGGCGCCTATGAAGACTTCTTTAATCCGTTCAGCGAGGAGCGTTAACGATTCGAAACCTAAGTTTGTGGTGGAGAAGATCGCTGATCAACTTCGCCAGAAGAATCGAGATAGTCTAGCGCTCTTAGGATTGGCTTTTAAAGCAAATGTGGATGATCTTCGAGAATCCCCGGCCGTCAGTATCGTGCAAGATCTAGCTCGACAGTATCCAGATGTTACGCTAAGCGTTGTCGAACCTTTTATCGATGCGCTTCCGCAGGCATTGCAAGAATTCGATAATGTGAAGCATACAGAACTTAAGATTGCGCTTGAGAATGAGGACTTGCTCGTATTGCTAGTTGACCACGACATCTTTAAAATGATTCCGGAGAGTACTTTGGTTGGCAAAGACTTGGTGGACACGCGCGGTCTGTGGAAAGAATTGGATATCTAGTCCGTGGAAGCAAAGAAACTGCTGGTCATCTTTGGAACGCGTCCGGAAGCTATCAAAGTTGCACCAATTATTCAGGCAGCTAAAAAATCTGCTCAGTTAGAGTGTGTGGTTGCCGTTACTGGTCAGCATCGCGAGATGTTGGACCAGGTAAATACCCTCTTCGGTATCGTCCCTGATTTCGATCTAGACGTTTTCTCTAAGAGCCAGTCGTTGAATCGACTGGTTGCACGCATCATTGACGGCCTGGATGGCGTTTTCGATGCGTGTGCTCCCGACGCTGTACTAGTGCAAGGCGACACAACCAGCGCCGTGGCCGGCGCCATTGCGGCGTTTTATAGGGGAATACCGGTGGTCCATGCGGAGGCCGGGCTCCGTAGCTACAATTTGTTCTCGCCTTTCCCAGAGGAAGCGAACCGTAAATTAGCGAGCCAACTTGCAACACTGCATCTCGCACCGACGATGTTTAACAAACGAAATTTGATGAATGAGGGAATCGGCGAAAAAAGCATCGTTGTCACGGGTAACACGGTGATAGACGCTTTGCTTGAAACGCTCTCGGATGAGATTAGCTTCTCTGATCCGCGTCTTTTGGCATTAGAGTCCTCGGGTAGACGACTGGTCACTGTCACGACGCATCGTCGTGAGAATCATGGTTCCAGGATGGCATCCATCGCTAAGGCCATTGCGGTTATTGCAGAGATGGTTCCAGACACGGAATTCATTTTGCCACTGCATTGGAACCCCGCTGTACGCGACCAGATAATTCCAGCAATTACTGGGCTTGGCAATGTTTTGGTAACCGACCCTCTGAACTATGCAGAATTCACGAAATTACTAAGTCTATCCACTATCGTACTCACTGACTCGGGTGGCGTTCAGGAAGAAGCACCTAGTTTGGGTAAGCCAGTGCTTGTTATGCGTTCTAACACAGAACGACCGGAAGGTATCGTTGCTGGGTCCGTTAGATTGGTGGGAACTGATGCCGGAGACATCGTCAGGGAAATGTTGAGTCTTTTGGGTGATCAGGATGCATTCAACTCAATGGCTAATGCAGTAAATCCATATGGTGATGGTAGCGCTTCGTCAAGAAGCATAGCGGCGATAACGGAACTTCTTGGTGTTGGAGCACGAGCAGAAGAATTCAATTCTTGGAATCCGAGCGAAGAACAACTGGTTCGTGCAGCTCAAATGATTCAAGAGTAGACTTCGTTCCTATAACAAGGCTTTTCTGGAATCCACTGGCCGAACAAGGATGACTCAGGCGCTGACCACACCAGTTTGGTAGGCGATCACCACGGCTTGGACCCGATCACGGGCACCGAGCTTGGCAAGAATGTGACCCACATGAGTTTTTACCGTGGCTTCGGATAGAAACAGGTCTCTCGCTATCTCTGGATTCGAACGTCCCAAGGCGATGTGTCCAAAGACTTCGCGTTCACGAGGCGTCAAGGACTCCACGGCGGACATCAACGTATCGTCGGTTTGCGATGAGCGTTTTAGCAGCGGGGCCATGTGGTCCAGAAGCCTTCTTGTCGTCGAAGGCGCGATCACGGCATCCCCGCGGTTTACCGTACGCACGGATTCCAGCAGCTCTTCGGGAGGGGCATCCTTGAGCAGGAAACCGCTCGCTCCAGCCTGAATGGCGCTGAACGCATACTCGTCCATATCAAACGTGGTCAGCACGATGATGCGAGGCGCCTGTCTGGATTGATCCTTAGAAGTCAGTAGCCGTTCGGTCGTTTCGATTCCATCCATTTCCGGCATGCGGACGTCCATCAATATGACATCTGCAGTGGCCAATGAGGGAGAAGCCAACGCCTCGCGTCCGTTGGAAGCTTCGGCGACTACATTCATATCCGGCTGGGAATTGATGAGCATTCGGAAACCGCTACGAACCAGAAGCTGGTCATCGACCAAGGCGACTGTAATTGGCTCACTGGGGGTCATTCTTTTTAGTCCTCGGAGTAGGGGATGAACACAGAGACGGCAAATCCTCCGCCTGGGTGCGGAGCGGCGGTACTGGTTCCATCGTATAGGGAGACTCGTTCATGTAATCCGCGCAGACCTTGGCCGGTGCCTGCGACGCCCAGGCTTCCTGCACCCCGGCCGTCATCGATGACGCTAATTTCGACGCCTCGATTGGTCCAGCTCAGAGTCACATGCGTGGTTGATCTTGGGCCTGCGTGCTTCATGACATTAGTCAGCGCTTCCTGCACGCAGCGGTACGCGGTCAGCTCCGCTCCGGTTGGCAGCTGGCGACGCGGCGACCCTTTGACCTGAAAATAAACTTCTACGCCGGACTTCATGGCAGTTTCAACCAACTCTGGAATGTTTTCCAGTGTCGGCAACGGGCGGTGATCAACCTCTTCATCTGTGCGCAGTACGCCCAAAAGGCGTCGCATTTCACGTAGTGAAGAACGCCCCGCGTCAGAGACCGTCTTCAAGGTTTCAATCGCGATGTTTGGGTCCTTGACTGCCGCGTATCGTGCCCCATCTGCCTGGGTGATAATGACCGAGAGCGAGTGGGCCACGATGTCATGCATTTCTCTGGCGATATGGTTGCGTTCATCCGAGGCAGCCAGCTCACGTTCAATCAGCCGTTCGTTTTCCAGACGTTGTGCATGGGCGCGCAAGGCATTGAGGGTTTGCCGCCGGCTTCGGGCGAGATCACCAAAGGTCCAGGCCAGCGTTACCACCAGCGATAAGCCTACAAAGGAGATGATCATGTCAAAGGATATGTTGGCCTGACCGTAGGCGCCCGGGCCAAAGATATTTGAGGTTGCAAGAATCGCACCCAGCAACCCCACGCCTAGGGTAGCGAAAGATTGCCAGCGTTTTCCATAGACGGCCATGGTGTAAATCAGCAAGGGAACCGATAGCTGCGAGGGAAGGAAGATTCCCTGGAAGAACAATTGCATGAGGTGAGCGAAGGCTACGACAATCGTGACGGCCCATGGATAGCGGCGGCGAACCATCAAGGGGGCCGATTGCAAAATGGTGATGGCCAATAAACTAAGGGCGAATCCCATGCCGCCCCCGGCGCCCATGGCAAGCGCGAATCCTGTGCACATCAGTGTGTAGAGTGCGCCGGTGAACAAATCGATCCGGACAGGGTTCGAGCGAATCCACCGGTCGATGCGCCGGTGTGGGTTATTAAAGATCAACGGTTCCCTCGTGCCTAAAGACTGCTATGTCTCGAGTCTAGTCAGCGTTCAGGGCTGCGTCCTCATGCCACGGTTTGATGTTCTCATGACTTACATTGAAATGATTCTCAGTATTTGAGATGGGTTCTCAAATGGTGGATTTGCTTCGTTATGATGAAAACATGGGAAACGTCATTAATATTGCTGTCATTCCAGGCGACGGTATCGGCCCAGAAGTGGTTGCCGAGGCCGTGAAGGTCCTGAAGTTCGTGACCAACGGTGGAGGCCAACAAGTTGATCTCACCGAATACACGTTGGGTGCGGAACACTGGCTCAAGACGGGGGAGACTCTGACGGATGAAACGCTTGAAGCTATCAAACAGCATGATGCCATCCTGTTTGGCGCGGTCGGCGCGGCTCCTGGCGACACAAGAATCCCCTCGGGAATCATTGAGCGTGAGCTCCTGCTGAAGCTGCGTTTCTCGTTGGATCATTTCGTGAACCTGCGCCCTGCCAAGCTCTACGCTGGAATCGAAAGCCCGCTGGCCAACCCGGGCGACATTGATTTCGTGGTCGTTCGCGAAGGAACGGAGGGCCCGTATGTCGGAAATGGTGGCTCGGTGCGTACCGGCACCCCGCATGAAATCGCGACCGAAGTTTCAGTGAATACCGCCTACGGTGTCGAACGTGTAGTTCGTGATGCCTTTACCCGTGCAGCCGCCCGCGAGCGCAAGCACGTGACCTTGGTCCACAAGCACAACGTGTTGGTTTATGCCGGACATTTGTGGCGGCGCACGGTTGAGATGGTGGCAGCGGAATTCCCCGAGGTGACCCACGACTACCTGCACGTTGATGCTGCGACCATCTTCTTGACTACCGATCCATCCCGGTTCGATGTCATTGTGACCGATAACCTATTTGGTGACATTCTCACCGACCAGGCCGGCGCCATTACCGGTGGCATTGGACTGGCGGCCAGCGGCAACATCAACATGGACCGCACCTACCCGTCCATGTTCGAACCGGTCCACGGCTCTGCTCCCGACATCGCCGGCCAGCAGAAGGCTGATCCGACCGCCGCAATTCTGTCGGTGGCCCTGATGCTGGATCACCTCGGCATGTCTGCGGAAGCGGCTACCGTTGAGCAGGCGGTCGAAAAAGAGATCACTTCACGCCAAGAATTGACCGATCACCGCACCACAAGCGAGATTGGCGATGCAATCGTCTCGCTACTGGCATAAGCTAAAAGCGATGTAACTCGATTAGCCGCTAATCGAGAAGCAAATCCACGGACGGGTGTTCCGCCAATGGCGTGGGGCACCCGTTATTCGTTAATTGAGCAAGGAAGTCCTGAGGCAGATGGAATTCAACGAAAATCTTTCATCGAATCGCAAGAGCGCAGAAGAACGCGCCGCCGTTCTGGCCAACCCGGGGTTCGGCGACTTCTTCACCGACCACACCGTGGTCATTGACTGGACCGCAAGCTCCGAGCCCGGCTCGGGGCAGTGGCATGACGCGCGGGTTGAGCCGTACGGGCCGATAGCCATGGATCCTGCCGCTTCGGTATTGCACTATGGCCAGGAGATCTTTGAGGGCCTGAAGGCCTACCGCCACGAAGACGGTTCGGTCTGGACCTTCCGCCCCCACGCAAACGCTGCTCGCCTGAATAAGTCGGCAGCTCGTCTCGCCTTGCCGCAGCTTGATGATGAAGTCTTCGTTGAGTCCCTGCGCAGAATCGTTGCTACCGACATTGAGTGGGTTCCAACCGGTGAGGGGGAGGCTCTGTACTTGCGCCCATTCATGATCGCTACCGAAGCGTTTCTGGGTGTACGTGCGGCACGCGAAGTCTCCTACCGTGTGATTGCTTCACCGGCCGGAAACTACTTCGGTGGAGAGCTGAAGCCGGTGGGGATTTGGGTATCCAAGAACTATGCACGCGCTGGCCGCGGTGGCACTGGATCGGCCAAATGCGGTGGCAATTACGCGGCGTCGTTGGTGGCTCAGCTCGAGGCAGAAGAGAACGGCTGCAAGCAAGTACTCTTCCTTGACTCTTTCAACGACAATGCAGTGGAAGAGCTCGGCGGAATGAACGTGTTCTTCGTGACCAAGGACAAAAAGCTGGTCACTCCGGCGCTGACCGGCACCATCCTCGAAGGTGTCACTCGTTCCTCGATCATCCAGCTTGCCAAGGATCGCGGTATGGAAGTTGAAGAACGAAAGATCACTTTGGATGAGTGGCGGGATGGCATCGCTAGTGGAGATATCACTGAGGTCTTTGCCTGCGGCACCGCTGCGGTTATCACTCCAATCGGCGTGCTGAAGAATGGCGACGAACTAATCGGTAATGAAAATGCACCGGCAGGTGAAAACACCATGTCGATCCGTGAAGAGCTGCTTGGCATCCAGCGTGGAACCGTAGAGGACCGTCACGGTTGGCTGGAGCGCTTGGCGTAGGTCATTGAATGAAGTCATCGAAGGGCCGTAGGGAAACCTGCGGCTCTTCGTATTGTATTGGCGATATTAGAAAACCACATGAATTTCTCAGAGAGTAGTTCAACAGTGATTCGTCGTTGCCGCCGCAAGGCTCCGTCATTTTAGAATCCGCACATTAGGCTGGTTCGACATACCAGACGCACGCGAAATCAGTTGTAGTTCAGGATTGATTGCTAATGTCGATAACCGTATTTGGATTCGATTTGGGAGCAAAATTAAGTGATTGAAGGCGAAAATGGTCTATCGAGGAATTTGGCTCGTCGAAGCATCTTATCCATAGCATTGGCATCCTTCGGTTCTGTTATCTGCGCCGGAGCCATTAACCCAGGTACACACGCGACTAGACGAAAAAACGTGAGTCGCGACTCGTCGGCCTTCGACCATTGGAATGAGCGCGATAGGAAACTGCTAAAACCGCTGAAGCGAGTCGAGAAAACTTCAGGTGCATTAAGGGAACACGAAAGTGCCTTTCCCATGACGAAGATTGACAAGGTTCTAGAACTTCATGATTTCGGTGGTTTGGCCAAGCCTTGGTTTGCTGTAACGATTATCGGTGTCTCTAATCAATTGCAAATTCTCGATCCAGAGCAGGACACACCGATTTATGTCCTTACCGTGCCCGACAGCCATGATGGAGGGATTGGCGCATTGGTATGGGATCGTGTTCGAAAGTGCATTTTCCTTACCAGCTCAAATAAAATACACACATGGTCTGCAACGACGCCAGAGCGAGTGATGGAATACGCGAGTATTCCCGAGGCCAGTTCCTTATATGGAGTTCAACTGGACTCTTTGGGTAATGTCTGGGTGGGCGCATATCCAACGGGAGCCGTGTACGGGATTAGCTCGGCCCATAAGATAATAACTTCGACAGGTAAGCTGGCGCCTGACACGGACTATGCCAGGCGCTTGGTAATAGATGATGAAGACCACATCTGGGTTGGGACGGGGTCCTTGAACCCGAGGATTTTTGTGTTCCCTTCCAACACTCCACAGGAGGTGCAAGAAATTAAACTCCCAAAACCTCAAGCAAACGGATTCATTTCGACCTTATCGGTTTTGGGCGATCGGCTTGTGGTGAGTGTGAGCGGTATTTCTGAACAGCTAGTTTTGAATACAATTACTCGAAGTTGGGAAGAACCGATTCATCGTGTCTGGTCAGGTCGTATTGCTTCTTCGGCAAAGCGTGTCGGACTGCAGACAGTGTTCTATACCATTTCTAATGGCGTGCTCTATGAAACTGATACTAGAACTTGGAACGAAAAGAAACTCGGGGCGGTACCAAGTAATTCCATAATGAGCATTACAGTCGAACCTAGACGTGTGTTGCTCCTACAAGCAGTGCCAGATGGTTTGAGTTTGATGTATATCAATGCTCAATCAATGACGCGGTTGCAAACCAAAAGAATTTTTCTTGAGAGCGGCGAGTTTAAGATTCAATCCCTGATGGGGCATTCGGACGGCAACATATATATCGGCGGTTACATGGGAGACGGAATCGCGTCTGTCAATCCCGACTCGGGGGCACGATGGATGTCCCCACCTGGACAGAATGTGATTAATCAAATTGAGGGGATGATTGAGTATGATCCGTCGAGCCTATATATCGGTTCGTACGGCTATGCGGACATAGTAAGCGTCGATTCGAATCGCCTAGATAGCAACCAGGGATATTTTCGGCTTGAAAGGCTGGAGCGTAAGTACGGCCAGTCAAGACCATTTGGGTGGGCCGCAAACTCAAAAAATGTTTTTTTTGGAACCGTTCCTGACTATGGCAGGTCGGGGGGTGTTCTAGGAATGATTTCTCCAAGCAGAAATGATATTGACTGGGTTTTGGACGGAGGCGGCGAGGGGTTTATTAGAGCGCATTCGATTATCGGGCTCTCGGCAGATGAGACACACGTATACGGAACGACGTCGGTTCGAAACGGTTACGGTATTCCGGATACAAAAGGACCAGCGAAAATCTTTAAGCTTGAGATTACGAGCAAGCGTTTAGTTTGGGTGAGTTCCCCAATTGCGGACACGGGTGCACTTTATGCTCCAAACCTTATCGCCGGGTGGCTAGTCGTCGCTGATATTGAGGGCATCATTATTATTGATCCGGTGGACGGTTCGCTGGTCAGGAAGCACCGTTTATCACCAACAAACAATTCGCAGCGACGAGCTGGATGGGCAAGCGCTGACATTGCAATCGCCAGCGATGGAAAAATTGTTCATAGTGCTGCGGATACGACTACTGTCGTTGATTTTTTGACTGGTACGAAATCGATGATTGGTAATAGGGAATCCGAAGCAAAATTTGGTTATCGCCTTGCTTCATTGCCAACGGGACGTGTTTTCGGAGTCCTAAACGACACTTCACTCGTCGAATTGGATCTAACACCTCGTCCCAACGTATAGGGCGCGAGCTGACCACTTGACCAAGAATCAGTATGTAAGTGTTTGACATGCCCTAGGCTTATTACTATGCGCATTGCCAGATTTGTAGTTGATAGCGACCCAATGTACGGAGTCGTTGACGGAAACGATGTCCATGTTTTGGCTGGTGACCCTTTCTTCCAGGGCATCAAGACCACGGGTGCCACGCACCAATTAGACGATGTACGACTTGTTGCACCGATCATTCCACGGTCAAAAGTCATTGGATTTGGCCGGACCTACGGCGAGCATGCCAAAGAGCTCGGCAATGAGGTTCCTAGCGAACCGCTGATGTTCTTGAAGCCAAACACCTCGGTGGTTGGGCACGGCGACCCGGTGACGCTTCCTTCGTTCTCCGAGGAAGTTTCCTTCGAAGGCGAGCTGGCCGTGGTCATCGGTCGTATCTGCAAGGATGTCCCTGCCGAAAAGGCAGCGGACGTGATCTTCGGATACACCGTGGCCAATGACCTCACGGCTCGCGATGCCCAGCGCACCGACCCGCAATGGGCGCGCGCAAAGGGCTTTGACGGCGCCTGCCCGCTGGGACCCTGGATTGAAACGCAGCTGGAGAACCCGGATGACGTGGGAATCGTCAGCCGAGTTAATGGTGAAGTCCGCCAAGACGGATCGACCAGCGAGATGATCTGGTCGGTGAATGATCTGGTTGCTCGGGCATCCGAAGCTTTCACGTTGCTACCCGGCGACGTGATCCTCACCGGCACACCAGCAGGTGTTGGGCTGGTCGCTGAAGGCGACAACGTCGAGATTGAAGTTGAAGGTATCGGAACGCTGCGTAGCGTCTTCCGCCGCTAGGCCAAAGTGACCGGCAACGGCCGGCTCAACCGTAGCGCGTTGGTCTT